>JBPCJI010000052.1:0-4420 GCA_051005475.1 Thermoleophilaceae bacterium | reverse complement strand
TACGGTCCGTCGCGCCGCGCCACGACCGCCAGTTGGTCGCGGAAGGCCGGCCACACCCGGCGGTCTCTCATCCGGAGGCGCTCGGCCACCGCGACCGCGCCTGTGGCCATGGGCTCGGAGTAGCCGGCCAGCCGCTCCAGGTAGTAGCGCACGGTGAAGGCCTTAGGCGCGGTGCCCATCCACTCGACCGTGAAGCTGTGCGCGGCGAGCAGCCGCGCGAGGCTGGCGCGGGTGAAGTACTGCACGTGGGTGGGCAGCACCGACCACCAGCGCGCCCCTGGCCGCCGGGCCACGACACTGCCTGCGTCGGGGAGCGCGAGGTAGAGCACGCCGCGCGGGCGCAGCAGGCCCAGGATCCGGTCGAGCGCGACCCCGGGATCGGGCAGGTGCTCGATCACGTCGCCCATCACCACGCAGTCACACGCCTCCGTAGAGAGCTCAACCGAGTCAAGCGTGCCCGTCCGCACGTCGAGGCCGAACCGCGTCCGGGCGAGGTCGGCGGCGAACCGGGATGGCTCCACCCCCTGGGCGCTCCAGCCCCGCCGCTCGGCCTCGGAGAGCAGAAAGCCCACCCAGCAGCCGAGGTCGCAGATGGCTCCGCGCCTGGGCACGTGCAGCTCGATCCGGTCGAGCGCGCGCGCCGCTGTGGCGCGCTGGCCCGCCTCCTCGTCGAGGTAGGCGCCCTCGGACACCTCGCCGTAGCCCTGCTCGAGCGTCTGCCCGGGCGGGAACTCGGCCACCTGCATGTGACCGCAGGAGTGACACCGCACGATGTCCGCGGGCGCCGTTCCGTAGGCGGTGGTGGTGGCCACGAGGGACGACCCCTCGGCGCGGGTCACGGCCAGGTGCACCGCCAACCCCGTGGCGCCGCAGGCCGCACACGCAGCGCTCACCGCTCGTGAACGTCCAGCGAGGCGAGCCGCCGTCGCATCCGGGCTATCTCGCGGAAGGCGGTGACGATCACCCGCAGGCTGGCCCCGCGCGCCTCCCCCGCGAGCCGGGGGCGGTGATGCACGCCCACCTCGACGACGCTAGCCCCGCGGCGCCCGAGCTTGACCATCAGCTCCGTGTTGACCATCGCCCCGACCGACTCGATGTCCACATCTTCCAGAACCCTGCGGTCGAACAGCTTGAAGGCGCAGTCGATGTCGCGCACGGGCACGTAGAAGAGCACGCGCACCAGCAGGTTCCAGGCGTGGCCGTTGACCCGGCGCACGAGCGTGTCCTGGCGGTTGATCCGGTAGCCGGCCACCACGTCGACCGTGCCCGCGTAGGGCAGCAGCAGCGCCAGCTCGCCCATGTCGAACTGCAGGTCGGCGTCGGTGAAGAAGACGAAGTCCAGCGTGCTGGCGAGAAAGCCGCTGCGTAGTGCCTCTCCGTAGCCGCGGTTGCCTTCGTGGCTGACCAGCCGTACGCGGGCGTCCCGCGCGGCGAGCTCCCGGACGCGCGCCGCGGTGGCGTCGACCGAGCCGTCGTCCACGACGACAATCTCGTGCGCGACCACCAGGCGCTCGGCGGCCGCGGTGGCCTCAGCGATCGCCGACTCCACATTCTCCTCCTCGCTGAACGCCGGCAGCACGATCGAAAGCCGCACCTCGCGTTTACCGTCGAGGATCGCGGGGGCCCCCTCGCGTTCCGCGGCGGCCTGCCCCGGGGTTCCCATGACGGCGGGATGATAGAGGCGGGGCCGGGCAATAGTGTCCCGGCGCGTGAGCGCCGTCGACCCCACGATCTTCAAGGCCTACGACGTCCGCGGGATCTACCGCGAGCAGATCGACGAGGACGTGGCCTACCGCATCGGCCGCGGCTTCGTCCAGGTGATCGCCGACCTCTCGGGCCGCGCCACCGGTGACCTGCGGCTGGCCCTCGGGCGCGACATGCGCCTGACCGCGCCCGCCCTGTCCGAGTGCTACGCCCGGGGAATGTGTGAGCAGGGCGCCGACGTGCTCGACATCGGGATGGCCGGCACGGAGATGCTCTACTGGACGGTCGGCTCGCGCGACCTGGACGGCGGGTTGATGTGCACCGCCTCACACAACCCGAAGGAGTACACCGGAGCCAAGCTGGTGCGCGAGGGGGCGCTGGCGCTCTCCGGTGACTCGGGGATCGGCGAGCTGTGCGAGATCGTCACCGGCGGCGAGCCCGGTCCCGCGGTCGAGCCGGCGGGCGAGTACACGACCGAGGACGTGGGCGAGCCCTTCAGGGCGGACGCGCTCGAATACATCGACGCCTCCGCGGTCGGGCCGATGAAGGTGGTGCTCGACGGGGGCAACGGGATGGCGGGTCAGATGTGCGGCCCGATCCTCGACAAGCTGCCGATCGAGCAGGTCCAGACCTACTGGTCCCCGGACGGAAACCTGCCCGACCACGAGCCAAACCCGCTGCTCGAGGAGAACCGCCGCTTCATCGTCGAGCGGGTGCTCTCGGAGGGCGCCGACCTCGGCATCGCCTGGGACGGCGATGCCGACCGCTGCTTTTTCATCGACGACACCGGCGCGTTCGTGGAGGGGGACTTTCTCACCGCGCTGCTGGCGCGCTCGCTGATCGCCAAGGAGCCCGGTGCCACGATCCTCTACGACGTGCGGGCAAGCCGCGCGGTTCGCGACGTGGTGGAGCAGGCCGGCGGCTCATCCCACGTGAACCGCGTGGGCCACGCGTTCTTCAAGACCCGCATGCGCGACATGGGCGCCGCGCTGGGCGGCGAGGTCTCGGGCCACTACTACTTCCGCGACTTCTACTGCGCGGACTCCGGCACCCTGCCCGCGCTGCTGATCCTTGAGCTGCTCTCGGTCGAGGGAAAGACGCTGGCAGAGCTGCTCGCCCCGCTGCGCGAGCACTACTTCATCACCGGGGAGATCAACTCGGAGGTGGAGGACCAGGAGGCAAAGATGGAGGAGATCGCGAAGCGCTACTCCGACGGCGAGGTGGGAGACCTCGACGGCGTGTCGGTGGACTACGAGGACTGGCACTTCAACGTGCGCCCGTCGAACACCGAGCCGCTGCTGAGGCTGAACCTCGAATCGGTCACCTCGCCCGAGCACATGGAGGAGAAGCGCGACGAGGTGCTCGCGCTGATCCGGGAGTGAGGGGCGGCCTCCCCCGTCCGTGAATCAAGCAACGAGGAGGGGCGGCCTCCACGCCGTGCCCCATCAACGATGAGGGGCGGTCCCCACGCGGCGCTCCAGCCACCACGAGTGATGTAGGCTTACATCATCGTGAGCCACCGTACGCAGATCACCCTCACCGATGCCCAGTACGCAGGGCTGAAGCGCGAATCCGAGCGCACAGGACTGGGCCTGGCGGAGCTGGTTCGGCGATCACTCTCGGCCACGTACCGAACGCACGGCACGGAGCGGGCGGCGGCGCTCGAGGAAAGCTTTGGGGCCTGGGGAGAGCGGGACTTCGATGGTGAGGAATATGTGGAACGCATCCGGCGGCCGGGCCTTGGCATGCGGCTCGGTAAGTGACGCTCGTCCTCGACACGTCAGTGCTGATCGACCATCTGCGGGGCGATCCGAGGGCGCACCGTCTGGTGACCGCCCTCGACGCTCAGGGCGAAGCCCTGTCGGCCTCCGTTCTGACGAAGGTCGAGCTCCTTGCAGGCATGCGTGCCACCGAGCGCGCGAAGACGCGACGGTTGATCGAAGCGATCGACTGGCTCGAGGTCGATGACGATCTCGGCGAGCGGGCCGGGGCGCTGGCCTCCCGCTTTCTGCCCAGCCACCCCGACCTCGAGCTGGTGGACTACGTGATCGCGGCCACGACGGAGCGGCTCGGCGCCGGCCTCTTGACACGCAACCGCAAGCACTTTCCGATGTTCCCCGAGCTGCGCGACCCGTATCTGCCGCCACCGGAATGAGCGACCTGGACGCTGACTCCATGGAGGACCCCGCCGCCCCCGAGCCCGACCCCTTCGCGCCCGCCGCAGAGGCCGGGATCCACCTGCTGGCGATCTCGACCCCGTTCGCCGTCGGGCGCGTGAACGTCTACCTGATCGATGACGACCCGCTCACGCTCGTGGACGCCGGGCCGAACTCGGGCACCTCCTTCGACGAGCTGACCCGCGGGATCACGGAGCTCGGGCACGCGCTCGAGGACGTCGAGCTGGTGATCCTCACGCATCAGCACATCGACCACCTCGGCCTCGTCGGCCTCGTGGCCTCCCACTCGGGCGCCGAGGTGGCGGCGATCGACGCCGCCGTGCCCTTCGTCGAGCGCTTCACCGAGGAGGCCCAGGTCGACGATGACTTCGCCCGCGACGTGATGCTCCGACACGGGATCTCCGAGGACGTCGTGAGCGCGCTGCAGTCGGTCTCGCGGGCCTTCCGGGCCTGGGGAGCGCGCGCCGACGTGACGCGGGTACTCCACGACGGCGACGTGCTGGAGTTCCGCGACCGCAAGCTCCAGGCCTGCTTTCGTC
>JBPCJI010000051.1:0-2975 GCA_051005475.1 Thermoleophilaceae bacterium | reverse complement strand
TTTGCTGCTGGCGTGCTCGTGGGCCTGTGCTGGCGGGGGGCGGTTGGCCGGGGTGCCTTGGCCGCCGAGCTGGGCCGTCTGGCCGCCGGGCTCTCCTACTCGCTGCTCGTCGACTTCGGCCGGGCGCGTGCGCCCGATGCCGCGCTGACGCGCGCGGCTCGGGTCACGACGCCGGTGCGGGCGGGCGGGCTGCTGGCGGCGGCCGCGGGCCGCGGGCGCCTGGGCACGTGGCTCGTGGGCCTGGGGTGCGCGGCGAGCGTGGCCCTCACGGCCCGCCAGCTCGCACCCGGGGTGTCAGGGTCCAGCCGCTTCTCGAAAAGACATCACCGACGGGGAGCGTGAACAATTCACCGCCACAGTGTGGCCGTCGTTGGATGCCGTATGCGCACCATTTGTTCCCCACACTCCGGCGCGCCGAGCGACAGTGGAGAGAAGCCCCCGAACTCGAGTGCAGCGCGTGGCCGGCGCCCTGCTACCGCGAGCCCTTGGCGCGTTCCGGGAGGGACGGTGGCTGGCTGACCTGGAGCTATTTTCCCTTCAGAAGAGCTGGTTCTCGCCCTGGAAGATCTCGGACACCGAGTCATCGGTGAAGATCCGGCGCACCGAGTCCGTGAGGGTATCCGCGCAGGTGAGCACCGTGATGGTGCTCGGCGCCCCCTCGCGCAGGGGGACCGTGTCGGTGACGACGATGCCCGATAGCGGCGAGGCCCCGAGCGTGTCGAAGGCCTGGCCCGAGAACACGCCGTGGGTGGCCACCGCGTAGACCTCCTTGGCCCCCTCGTCCATCACGGTCTGGGCGGACGCGCTGAGGGTGCCGCCGGTGTCGATGATGTCGTCGACGATCACGGCGATCTTGCCCTGCACGTCGCCGATCACGTAGCCGGTCTGGGCCACCTGATGGGCGGGCCGCTCCTTCTCGAGCAGGGCGTAGGGAGCCCCCACCTTCTGGGCGAACTTGCGCACGAGCTTCACCCGGCCCGCATCCGGGGCGATGATCACGAGCTCCTCCGTGCCGAGGCGGTCCTGCACGTACTGGGTCAGGATCGGCATGGCGGTCATGTGGTCCACCGGTCGCGAGAAGAACCCCTGCACCTGTCCCGCGTGGAGGTCCATCGTGACCAGCCGGTCGATGCCCGCGGTCTCCAGCAGCTCGGCTATCAGCCGCGCCGAGATGGGCTCTCGCGGAGCGGACTTCTTGTCCTGGCGCGAGTAGCCATACCAGGGGGTCACGGCGATGATGCGGTGCGCCGAGGCGTGCTTGGCGGCATGGATCATGACCATCAGCTCCATCAGCGCGTCGTTCACCGTGAGCCCCTCGCTGTCCGACCCGCAGGTGGACTGCACGATGAAGAGGTCCGCGCCGCGGATCGAGTCCCTGTAGCGGCAGTAGACCTCGCCGTCGGAGAAGGTCTTCAGCCCCGCATCGGTCAGACCGACCTCCAGGCGCTCTGCGATCCTTGCGCCGAGCTCGAGGCTCGCGCGACCGGCGGCGATCATCAGCCGCTTGTCATAGCCCGCCGGGATGAAGGTGCCGGCCGCCGGCGGATCGGAGCCGCCCATACCCCCTGCCCGGGTTTCCAAGCTGCTCATCCCCGCTCCTTCTCGATGCGCTCGGCGTATCCCTCGACGTTCTTCTGATCGGGCCGGGAGATCCCCAGCGCCCCGTCGGGGACATCCTCGGTTATCACGGACCCGGCGGCAATATACGCGCCCTCGCCGACGCGAACGGGGGCGACGTAGGAGGCGTGGACGCCGGTCTTGGCGTCCTTCCCGATCACCGTGCGGTGCTTGGCGAACCCGTCGTAGTTCGCGGTGATGTTGCCGGCGGCGACGTTCGCGCCCTCGCCCACGTCGGTGTCGCCGATGTAGGAGAGGTGCGGCACCTTGGCGCCGGCGCCGACCTCGGAGTTCTTTATCTCCACGAAGGTGCCTATCTTGGCCCCCGCGCAGATGTGGGCTCCCGGCCTCAGGTATGCGAACGGCCCGAGCGAGGCACCGTCGTCCACGACCGCCCCCGCCATGAAGGAGTGCAGCGCTCTCACGCCGTCGCCGAGCGTGCAGTCGGTGATGGTGGTGACGGGGCCGATCTCGCAGTTGGGCCCGACCCGGGTTGCCCCGCGGAGCGTGGTGGCGGGGCAGATGGTGGTGTCCTCCCCGATCTCAACGCCGACCTCGACGCGGACGGAGTCCGGCGCGAGGAACGTCACTCCGGCGCGAGCGTGGTGCTCGATGATCTGCCGCTGCGCGAGCCGGTCGGCGTCCATCAGGCCCACCCGGTCGTTCACCCCGACGGAACTCGAGACGTCGCGCGTGGAGTGCGCGACGACCGTGTCTCCGCGCTCGCGCAGTAGCGGGAAGACGCCGGTGAGGTAGCGCTCACCCCGCTCCTCCTCCACGTCGTCGAGCGCCGCCCAGAGCTCGCCCGCCTCGAAGGCGTAGGTTCCGAGGTTGATCTCGCGGGTCGAGAGCACGCCGTCGCTCACCCCCTCCGTGTGCTTGGTCTCCACGATCCGCTCAACCGAGCCGCCCGCGTCGCGCACGATGCGCCCGTAGCCGGCCGGGTCGAGCTCCTCGGTGGTGAGGATCGTGGCGGCGGCGCCCTGTGCGCGGTGGGTGTCCATCAACCCGGCGATCAGCTCGCGGGAGAGGAGTGGGTGGTCGCCCGACAGCACCAGCAAGGAGCCCGCCTCACCGACGGCCTCCCGGGCCGCGAGCACGGCCGCGCCGGTGCCCTCGCCCGCGCGCTGCTCGGCCACGTTCACGCCGTCCGGCAGCCCCTCCGCCACGCCGTCGCCCGGGCGGGTGACGCAGAGCACCTCCCAGGCGCCGGCCGCTCGCGCGGCGTCGATCACCCAGCGGACCATCGGCTTGCCGCAGATTGGATGCAGGACCTTGGGAATCGAGGAGCGCATGCGAGTGCCGCGCCCGGCGGCCATCACGAGCACGGTGAACCGCTCTGACATGGGACGGGCAGG
>JBPCJI010000050.1:0-21032 GCA_051005475.1 Thermoleophilaceae bacterium | reverse complement strand
GATCTGCATCCAGTTCCCGCTGAGGGAGATGAGCTGGCCGGTGAAGTAACGCCTGTAGTTGGGTACCGCGAGTGAGCTGAACGGGCGGCGCAGCGCGGCGCTCACCGGCGCCCGCCCTCGAGTAGCCCCTCGAGCACCTGCGCCGCGCGCTCGAGCGCAGCGACATCGTCCGACTCGAGCTCGTCCAGCCGGCTGGCCAGGTAGGCGTTCTTTCGGCTCCGCATCTGGCTCAGGAGCGCGCTGCCAGCCGCGGTGATCGAGACGAGCGAGACGCGACCGTCGGTCGGGTCCCCCGCCCGGTCGACAAGCCCTGCACCGGCCAGCTTGGCGACGATCCTCGTAGCCGTCGGCCGCTTGACCGCCTCTATCTTGGCCAGCTCGCTCGGTGTCAGCGGGCCATGGCGCTCGACAGTGGCAAGCGCAGCAGAGAGCGACGGGCTCATGTCGCTCCCCGCCTCTTGGCGCAGCCGCCGCGCGGTGCGCGTGACGGCGAGCCGAAGGCGGGTAGCGAGGTCGGTTTCAGTTGCGGTGTCTTGGGCCATGATTAGCTTAAGTAATTACCTTAGCAAACCATCACCCATCCTGCGCGGGCCACGCAAGCAGTCGCGCAATAGCTCGGGGCCGATTGGGCCGGGCGAGGCCCGGGGGTCAGCCGCCGACCCTCGCTACTCCCACTCGATCGTCCCGGGCGGCTTTGACGTGACATCGAGCACCACGCGGTTCACCTGCCGGATCTCGTTGATCATGCGGGAGGCGATCCGCTCGAGCAGGTCGTAGGGCAGCCGCGCCCAGTCGGCGGTCATCGCGTCGTCGCTGGTCACGGCGCGGATGACCACGACGTAGCCGTAGGTCCGCTCGTCGCCCTGCACGCCGACCGTGCGCAGGTCGCAGGGAAGAACGCAGAAGGACTGCCATAGCTCGCGGTACAGGCCGGCGCCGCGGATCTCGTCCTGGAGCACGTAGTCGGCGTCGCGGAGGATCTCGAGCCGCTCCTTGGTGACCTCGCCGCCGACGATCCGGATACCGAGGCCCGGGCCGGGGAAGGGCTGGCGCCAGACGAGCCGGTCCGGGAGCCCGACCTCGATGCCGACCCGCCGCACCTCGTCCTTGAAGAGGGCGCGGAGGGGCTCCACCAGCTCGAACTCCAGGTCCTCGGGCAGCCCTCCCACGTTGTGGTGGGACTTGATCGTGGCCGCGCCGGTGCCCCCTCCCGACTCGATCACGTCCGAGTAGAGCGTCCCCTGCACCAGAAACCTCGGGTTGCCGAGCTTCAGCGCCTCCTCCTCGAAGACGCGGATGAACTCCTCCCCGATCACCTTGCGCTTGGCCTCGGGCTCGCTCACCCCCGCGAGACGCTCGAGAAAGCGCTCCTGCGCGTCGACCGCGACGAGGGGCACCTTGAAGGTGTCGCGGAAGGCGGCGATCACCTGGTCGCCCTCGTTCTTGCGCATCAGCCCGTGGTCCACGAACACGCATGTGAGCTGGTCGCCCACCGCCCGGTGCACGAGCAGCGCCGCCACGGAGGAGTCCACCCCGCCCGAGAGGCCGCAGATCACGTGGCCGTCTCCGACCTGCTCCCGGATGCGGCGGATCTGCTCATCGGCCACCGATGCGGCGTCCCACGACCCCTCGCAGCCGCAGATGTCCTCCAGGAAGCGGGTCAGGATCTGCGTGCCGTACGGGGTGTGCACGACCTCCGGGTGAAACTGGATGCCGTAGAGCCCGCGTGTGGTGGCCTCGAAGGCCGCGACCGGGGACTCGCTGGACGAAGCCAGGGCGGCGGCGCCGGGCGGCGGCTCGAAGACCGTGTCGCGGTGGCTCATCCAGCAGCTCTGCTCGGCCGGCAGCCCCGCGAGCAGCCGGCCGTGCTCGCCCACCGTGAGCTGTGAGCGCCCGAACTCGCCGACCGCGGCCGCCTCGACCCGGCCGCCGAGCCCCAGCACCATCGCCTGCATCCCGTAACAGATGCCGAGCACGGGAATCCCCAGCTCCAGCAGCTCCGGCCTGAGCGGAGGCGCGCCCTCGGCGTAGACGGATGCGGGGCCTCCGGACAGGATCAGGCCGCGCGGGCTCCGCGCGCGGATCTCGTCGAGGTCCGCGCTGTGGGGCAGCAACTCGCTGAAGACGCCGCACTCGCGCACCCGCCGGGCGATCAGCTGCGAGTACTGGCCCCCGAAATCGAGCACCAAGACCTCTTCGTTGCTCGCAGCCGCACCTCCCGGCGACTCTGGCACCTCTACGGCGCGGGCTTCCACCTACTCCACGAGCCGCGGGTCGGCGGCGGGGGGATGAGAGCCGTTGGTGATGCCGTCCGACGCCGGCGCCGCCCTCGCCGCCGACTGGGCGCCCATGCCGATCGCCTGGTCGCGCTGGAGCTGCTTGCCCTCGGTCTGCAGTGAGGGAGCCACCAGGACCTCCGCACGGTGAAAGGAGGCGATGTCCTCGTAGCCGGTGGTGGCCATCGCGGTGCGGAGGGCGCCCATCAGGTTGAACGTGCCGTCGTTCTCGTGCGCGGGGCCGAGCAGGATCTGCTCGAGCGACCCGTTCTGGGTCGTCATCACCCGCGCGCCGCGGGGAAGCTCGGGGTGGAAGGTGGCCATCCCCCAGTGGTAGCCGTGGCCGGGAGCCTCGTAGGCCCGCGCCAACGGGGAGCCGATCATCACCGCGTCTGCCCCGCAGACAAAGGCCTTGGCGATGTCCCCCCCGTTTCTCATCCCGCCGTCGGCGATCACCTTCACGTACTCCCCCGTCTCGAGCATGTGCTGCGAGCGGGCAGCCGCCACGTCGGCGATCGCCGTGGCCTGCGGTACGCCGATGCCGAGCACGCCGCGGGTGGTGCACGCGGCCCCCGGGCCGACCCCGACTAGCACCGCCTTCGCGCCGGTGCGCATGAGGTGCAGGCCGGTGGGATAGGACGCGCAGCCGCCGACCACGACGTGCACCGGCACCTCGCGCGTGAACTCCTTCAGGTTCAGCGGCGGCCGGGACTCGTCGGTGGACACGTGCTCGGCCGAGATCACCGTGCCCTGGATCACGAGGATGTCGAGCCCCGCCTCGATCGCCGTCTCGTAGTGGACCCGGACCCGCTGAGGGGTGAGCGAGGCTGCGCAGACGACGCCCTGGTCCTTGATCTCGCGGATGCGCCGGCCGATCAGCTCGGGCTTGACCGGCTCCTGGTAGATCCGCTGCATCTCGGCCGTCGCGTGCGCCTTGTCGAGGCCGGCGATGCGCTCGAGCTGCTCCTCGGCGTGCTCGTAGCGACAGAAGATCCCCTCCAGGTTGAGCACCGCCAGGCCGCCGAGCTTGCCGATGATCCCCGCCGTGCGTGGCGAGACGACACCGTCCATCGCCGAGGCGAGCAGCGGCAGCTTGAACTGGTAGAGCCCGAGCTCCCAGCTGATGTCGACGTCATCCGGGTCGCGCGTGCGGCGCGAGGGCGGAATGGCGATGTCATCGAAGCCGTAGGCGCGACGGCCCTTCTTGCCCCGACCGATCTCAACTTCCATAACGGCATCCTAGGTTCGGCGGCGGACGAGGCCTGACCTTAGCAGCGCCTTCCGGGCGCCCTGACGGCGGGATCCCCGCACTTTGCGGGCGGGCCCTCCAGGCGCCGGAGACCGCTCAGCCCTTCAGCGGCAGCACCGGCTGCTCGGCGCACTCGACCTCCGCCGTCAGGCGCTCCACATCCTCCGGGTCGAGCACGCCGGCGCCAAGATGCTGGGTCGACTCGGCGCCGCAGGCGACCCCGAAGCGCAGGCAGTCCTCCTCCGAACGGCCGTCATAGCGGGCCGCGACGTACCCCGCGAGGAAGGCATCGCCCGAGCCGACCGAGGACACCGGCTCCAGGGGCTCGAGCGTGGCGCGGAAGAGGCGGCGCGGGCGCGCGGGGTCGGCGGCATCGCCCACCAGCGCGAGACACCCGTCGGGCAGGGTCATGATCGCCTCGCAGGCGCCCATGTCGACCATCTCCTGGATCGCGGTGCGCCGGTCCTGGTCATCGGCGAACTCGTGGCCGACCAGCTCCTCGGCCTCGAGCTCGTTGGGCGTGACCACACTCGGAGCCACCCGTGTCGCCAGCCGCAGCGGCTCGCCCTCGGAGTCGAGCACGGTGGTCACGTTCAGCCGGTGCAGCTCCTCCACCAGCCGCGCGTAGAGGTCAGGCTCGACGCCCGGCGGAAGGCTTCCCGAGAAGACGCATATCGCGGCGCCCTGGGCCAGATAGAAGAGCTTGTCCACGAACAGCTCGAGCTCGGCCGCGGACACCTCCGGCCCCCGCTCGTTGATCTCGGTCTGCTCCCCGGAGGTGGGATCGACCACCGCCGTCGACATCCGCGACTCCTCGTGGATGCGGACGAAGTCGTTGAGGATCGCCTCGCCGGTCAGCTGCTCGATGATGCGCGTGCCAGTCGCCCCGCCGGCCACGCCGGTCGCGATCACCGGCTGGCCCAGCGCCTTCAGCACGCGCGCCACGTTCACCCCCTTCCCACCGGCCATCGAGGTCTGGTCAACCGCCCGGTGACGCCGTCCCAGGCGGAAGTTGGGCACGGCGAGGGTCTTGTCGATCGCCGCGTTGAGCGTGACGGTGATGATCATGTGGTTGGCCCCGGGCCCTCTGCTCTGGGTTCTGCTCGTGCGTTGGCTCTGCGTCGTTGCGCGCGATCCCGAGCCCGCCGCCGCGAGTGCAGCCTCCTGCCCGTTATTGCGGCAAACGTCACGATGACCATCAGAAGGAGCAACGTCAAGGGCAATCCGAGATCGTGGACCACCACGCGAAGCGGACCGGCACCCGGCACCTCGGCGGCCGTGACGAGCGGAACCCGGGCGACGACGCGCTTCCCGCGCAGGACCGTGACGCGCCCTACCGGCGTGCGCGGGGCGAGCTCCCCCTTCAGCTCGCGGGGCGCGTCGACCCGGTGTTCGATCCGCTCGCCGCGCCGGCTGACCAGGAACAGGTCCCTCGCGGGCACGAGCTTCGCGCGATCGTCGCGGTGCGCGACCGCGGTGGTGGCCGCGACCCGGCGCGAGTCCAGCGCCCTCACCCGGCGGAACCGGGCCAGCCCGTAGCGCAGCAGCGCGAGGGTGTCGGCCTCTCTCGCGCCTTCACCGGGCTCCCCCAGCACGACGCTGACCACCTTCGCCCCCAGCCGCCCACGAGCCGCGCCCACCAGGACGTAGGCGGCTTCGCGGGTATGCCCGGTCTTCACCCCCTCGACAAAGGGAAATTGTGCGATCAGGTCGTTGCGGTTCCCCACGATCCGCCGTCGCGCACCCGACTCGAGCACGGCCGAGGCGGAGTTCACGATCCTCGCGAAGGCCGGGTCGCGCAGCAGCCGCCGTGCGAGCCGGGCCAGATCGCGTGCGGTCGAATAGTTGGCCGGGTCGTCCAGTCCGATCGGGTTCGCGTAGCTCGTACCGCTGAGCCCGAGCTCGCGGGCGCGGGCGTTCATCTCGCCTACGAACGCCGCCCGGGAACCGGCCACCCCCTCGGCGATCGTTACCGCGGCGTCGTTTGCGCTCTCGAGCAGGAGGGCCTCGAGCAGGTCATCCACGCGCATCCGCTCGCCGGCGCGCAGGCCGATCTTCGACTCCACCGGCAGCGCGCTGTAGGCGGGGGCGGTGAACACATCGTCGGGCCGGGCCCTCTCGAGCGCCAGCAACGCGGTCATGAGCTTGGTGGTGCTCGCAATCGCCCGGCGCTGGTCCGGGCCCTTCTGCAGGATCACCGCGCCGTCGCGCGCGTCGATCAGGATCGCCGAGGCGGCCGTGCCGAGGTTGGGCGCCGCCGGTGCCGCGGCGGCGCAGACGGGCAGTGCCAGGCCGAGGGCGAGGGCCGCCACTGCTGCGAGCGGGTGGGATCTCACTCGCGCAGCTTGAGCTTCTGCCCGGTCACGAGGGCCTGCGGGTCGACCGCGGGGTTGAGCTCCTGCAGCGTCTCCACCTCGACCCCCGCCTTCTCTGCGATCTTCCCGAGGGTGTCGCCCGTCTTCACCGTGTAGGTAGAGCGCTCCTCCTCGCGGCGGTCGGGGGCGCGGCGGTCGGGGGCGCGGCGGGCAGGGCCGGTCGCAGTCGTGCGCTGCTCGGCGGTCTCCGTGCTCTCCGGCGGGCCGTCCTTCGCGCCTCCTGAGCCGAGAACGACCAGGGACACGGCGAGCGCAAAGGCCAGCAGCGCCACGGGGGCGAGCAGGCGAGCACGGCTTGGGGGGCGATTCGGGGGCATCTGTGCCTGGGATCCGGCTCCGGAGGATAGTTGGGGGCCGTGGCCCCTAGGTGTTCCACGTAAGCGCCCGAAGCTCCTCCGCGGCGGCCGCTGCCGCGGCCGGCGGGTCGCCCCCGCGCTCGCGGTGGGCGTTCACGATCGAGCGCGACGCCGTCACGAGCCCGGCCGCGGGGTGGGGCGTGAAGGCCGCGCCCAGGGCGCCCGCGCTGCCACCCTGCGCACCCACTCCCGGCAGGAGGAAGATCGCCCGCGGCATCAGCTCCCGCAGGCGCGCAAGTCGCGCCGGGCGGGTGGCTCCCGCGACGGCGCCGACGAGCGAGAGCCCGCACTCGCCGGTGCGGTCGGCTCCGAGCGAGTCCACCAGTGTCGCGACCCGCTCGTAGAGGGGCGCGCCGCCCGCCTCGAGGTCCTGCAGGTCCGAGGCGCCAGGGTTCGAGGTGCTCACGAGCACGAAGCAGCCGGCGCCCGCGGAGGCGGCGGCGTCCACGAGCGGCTCGAGCGAGTCGCGGCCCAACAGTGGGTTGGCGGTGAACGCGTCGGCCCCGAGCCCCTCGACGGCACCAAAGGGGCCCGGCGTGGAGCCGACGAGCGCCTGCCCGTAGGCAGAGGCAGTCACCGGGACGTCACCACGCTTGCCGTCGGCCATGACGAGCAGGCCGTGTCCATGGGCAGCCGCGCGCACGTCGGCGAGCGCCCCCCACCCCGACGCGCCCAGGCGCTCGAAGCAGGCGAGCTGCAACTTGACCGCGACACACGCGGGCCCCGCCGCCTCGATCGCGGCGCGGCAGTGGCGCACGACGGCCCGGGCCGTGAGCTCGGCGGCCAGAGTCCCGTCCCCGCCCCCCTCGAGCGCAAGCGGCCACAGAGCGGCGGGATCAGGATCCAGGCCGAGCACGATGCGGCTGCGGCGCGCCTCCACGAGCGCCGCCAGCCGGTCGGCAAAATGCGTCAGGCGGCCGATGGCCCTCGGCCCTCGGGCCGCCCGTCGGGGGCTCCTAGCCGCCCTTCACCGCCTTCTTCAGCGCTGAGCCCGCTGAGAAGCGGGGCACTCGGCTGGCGGCGATCTGAATGCGATCACCCGTCTGCGGGTTGACGCCCTGGCGGGCGCTACGGTCGGCGACGGAGAACTTCCCGAAGCCGGTGAAGCTGATCTCCCCGCCACGCTTGAGGGTGTCCTCAATGACCTGGAGCACCGCGTCGACGGCTTCGCCAGCGTCGCCCTTCGAGAGTTTTGACTCCGCAGCCACCTGATCGACGAACTCGGACTTCGTCACCTTCTCCTCCTTGGAACGGGGAAAAACGAGTCCGGAACCTAACAACGAGCGCGGACGATGGAGTTCAGACCCCTGTCGCAGAGCGGGCCCGAGGGGCGGGACGCCGCACTTTGCGAGCCTTGACGCCGTGCCGGGGGGCGGCGCGGGCTCGGCTCAGGAACCGGAGACGGCCATCTCGCCGATGAGCAGGGGCACCGCCTTGACGCTGCCGGCCAGCGGCACCCACCGGCTCTCCGAGCCTATGGCCGCAACCGCGCGAAGCATCCCGACGAGGTCGCTTGCGATCGTGATCTCGCGCACGGGCAGGCCCAGCTCACCACCCTCGATCAGGCGGCCCGTGGCTCCGACCGAGAACGTGCCCGACACGGGGTTCACGCCCGAATGCAGGCCGGCCACGTCCGTTACGTACAGACCGTCACCGGCCTGCGAGAGCAGCTCGTCGAGGGTGGCGTCCCCCGGCTCGATCAGCAGGTTCGTGGTGCCCACGGCCGGCGGGGTGCGATAGGAGCGTCGGCCCGCGTTGGCGGTCGAGGCGCGGCCGTCCTTGTGCGCGGTCCGCGCGTCGTAGAGGTAGCCGGCCAGCCGGCCCCCGTCGATCAGCGCGGTACGGCGGGTGGCCGAGCCCTCCCCGTCGAAGGGCGCGCTCGAGGGCCCACCGGGGTCGCGACCGTCATCCACCAACACGAAGGAGGGCTCGGCCACGACCTCGCCCTCACGCCCGGCAAAGAGCGAGCGGCCCCGTTGGACGGCGTCGGCGGAGAGCATCGAGCCGATGAAGCCGGCGAAGGCGGCTGCCACGAACGCGTCGAGCACGACGGGGCATCTGCGGCTCTCCGGCTGGCGCGCCCCCTTCAGGGCCAGCGCGCGGTCGGCGGCCTCGGCGCCGATGGCCTCGGGGTCCAGTTCCCCGGGATGACGGCCGAGGCCTATGCCGATGCCCGTCATCAGGTCGTCCCCCTGGCCGGCGAACGCCGAGGCGTAGGCCCACGCCTGAGTCACCGAATAGGAGGCCGAGAAGCCGCGCGAGTTGGCGATCGCGGCGCTGCCCGCCTCGTCGGAGAAGACGGCCTGCTCCACCTGGGATATGCCCTCGCGTGAGCGCGCGGCACGCTCGACAGCCAGGGCGAGCTCGATCTTTCGCTCCGTCGTCCAATCCGCCATCTCCGATGATTCGAGGCCCGCTACCGGCGTGGAGCCGAACTCGACCGGGAGGCCGGCGTGCTCGTCCGGATCGGAGACGGCGGCCGAGGCGTGTGCAGCCGCTCCCAGCGCCCGGATGCCCTGCTCCCCGAGCTCGGTGCCGTACGCGTACCCGGAGCGGCCGTCGAGGAAGGCGCGGATTCCGATCCCGCGTCCTCCCGCGTCGCTCAGGCTCTCGACGCCACCGTCGTAGACCCGGATCTCGCGGCTGACGGACTCCTCGCACCATCCCTCGGCATCGCTCGCACCGGCGGCGAGTGCCGCCTGGACCCCCGCCTCGGCGAGGTCCTCCAGCGTCACGGCGCCGTGCCCCCCACGGTGAGCTCGCGGATGCGCACGTGTGGCTGCCCCACTCCGGCCGGCACCTGCTGGCCCCCCTTGCCGCAGTAGCCGGTGGCGATGCTCAGGTCGCCCGCGATGCCGTCGACCGCGGCCAGCGCCTCGATCCCGTTGCCCACGAGCGTTGCCCCCCGCACCGGCGCAGTGACCTTCCCGCCTTCGATCAGGTAGCCCTCCGAGATGCCGAAGACGAAGTCGCCGGTTGCCGGCTCGACCTGCCCTCCGCCGAAGGAGACGGCGTAGAGGCCCCGATCGACTCCCGCGATCAGCTCCTGCGGCGTCGCCTCGCCGGGCGCGAAGTAGGTGTTGGTCATCCGGGGGATCGGGAGATGCCGGAAGGACTCGCGGCGCCCGTTTCCGGTGGACGCGACGCCGTCGGCCTTGGCGCGGATCAGGTCGTACAGGTAGGAGAGGAGCCGGCCGTCCTCGATCACCGTGGTGCATTGCGTGGGGGTGCCCTCGTCGTCGATGCCGTCGCTGCCCCACTCCCCCTGCCGGCGCCCGTCGTCGTACGCCGTCACCCCGGGCTGTGCGAGCTGCTCACCGAGGCGCCCGGCGTAGACGCTCGCCTGCTTCTGAACGGCATCGGACTCGAGCCCGTGCCCCACGGCCTCGTGGAGGAGCACGCCGCCGAAACCGTTGCCCACGACCACCGGCAGGCGCCCGGTGGGGGCTTCGACCGCCTCGAGCATGGTCAGGGCCTTGCGCGCGGCCGAGTCTGCCACCGCCTCGGCATCTTCGGCGAACAGCTCGAATCCCGCGTGGCCGCCGCGGGTGTCGCTGCCGGTCTCGACCCGCGGCCCGCCCGTGGCGCCGGACCGACGCGCCACCACCTGGGTGGTGAGCCGGGTGCGCGTGCGATCGTCGGAGGCGGCGAGCCCGTCGGAGTTGTAGATCTCGACGCGGCGGCGTCCCTCCGCATAGCCGACGGTCACCTGCACCACCTCGTCCCCCGCCGCCCGCGCCCGCTCATCGCAGGAGCGTAGCAGGTCGGCCTTGCGGGCGGCGTCCACATCCTCCGGGCGCTGCGCCACGGGGTGGCCCGCCGCGGGCTGAAGCGCCGCCAGCGGTCTGGGGACGCGGGCATCGCCCCGCACCGCCTGCGCGACCGAATCGGCCACCCGCAACAGCCCTTCCTCGCCAAGGCCGTCCACGTAGCCGAAGTAGCTCGCCTCCCCTCGCACGACCCTCACGGACGCGCCGCGCTCGGTGCCACCCTGCGGGCGCTCGACCCTGCCATCGTCCAGCGACAGCGCGAAGCCGCGGCGATCCTCCACGTACAGCTCGCCGGTGTCGCCGCCCCGCGCCAGGGCGCGCTCGAGCACGCGGGCCGCCAGCTCCCGGTCGACCATCTTCACTCCTCCTCCTCCTCCGAATGGGCCGCGCGACGCGCCCGCGCGCGGTCACGGCGACTGCCGCCCTCCGCTTCGTCGGCGAGCGCGATCATCCGCTCGGCCACGTCGAGGATGCGGTCCTGGCCCTTGGCGCCCGGCGCCAGGATCCGCGGCTCACCGGGGCGAGCGAAGAGGACGACCCTCGGCTCACGCTCTCGCTGGCGGCGTCGCACGCCCGCGGCCACGCCCTCGGCCACCGCGGTGGCACGCCCGATCGCGCCCTTGGCGGGCTCCCTCACGCGGTTTGCCTCGGGGAGCACTCGTGCCGGCCGTGGGTCATGCGGGCCGCTCGAGCTCGAGCATCGTCTGGCGCAGGTCGTAGAGCACGAGCGCCGGAAGCGCCAGGCGACGCGCCACGCACGCCAGCATGTGGCTGACGGTGCGCACGGCGAACACGGCCCCCCCATCGATCCGCGCCTCGATCTGCTCCGTGGGCTCGGGCGCAGCCGCATCGGCCGCCTCGATCAGCTCCCGGGCGAGCTCGGCGAGCCTCCTGGCGCGGGCACGGTCGTCGTCGCTTGCCGCGACGAGTGCGCCCGCCGAGTCCACGAGCACGGCGCAGCGCACATCTGGGGAGAGCTCCACGAGCCGCCCCGGCGCGGTTCTCGCAGCGGGCCGGACCGCGCTCACGCCGCGATCCCCGCGGGCGGCGCGGGGCTCCCCGCGGGTGGCGAGGAGGTGGGTGCGCGCTGGGCCAGGGGCATCGAAGTCACAATAGCGCCGTGCCCCTCTCGCGAATCTCGTGGATCGTGACGGTCGGGATCTGCCTGCTCGCCGCGGCGCTGCTGCTGCTGAACGGCTACTCGGGCTACTCCGGGGTGCTCCTGGCGGTAGGGGCGGCCGCGGCCGTGAACCTGCGCTGAGTGGGCGCTGCCGGCTACGACAAGAATCTTGCCGTCGGGGCAACCGCGTTGCCTCGCGTCAGTCCCCCGGCGGGGGCTTGGCGGGCTCGAGGTGGATCAGCACGTCGGCACCCCTGATGCGCCGGCCGATGTCCCGCTGCAGCTCGTGCGCCAGCCCGTGGGCGCGCGTGAGGGTGGTGCCCTCGGCGAACTGCACGTGCATGTCGATGTAGCGGCGGCTGCCCGCGCGCCGTGCGCGCAGCTTGTGGAAGCCCGCGAGCTCCGTGGCGCCGTGTTGCTCGAATGCCTGGCGCACGGCGTCGAGCTCGACTTCCGGAAGGGCCTCATCGACCAGCACGCGGGAGGAGCGGGCCATGATCCTGACGCCGGCGAAGACGATCGCCGCGGCCACGACCAGCGCCGTCGCCGGATCGAGCCAGGTCACGCCCGTGACCTCGACGAGCACGAGCGCGACCAGCACGCCGGCCGAGGTGGCGGCGTCGGTGCGCAGGTGTGCGGCGTCGCCCTCGAGCGCGGGCGAGTCGGTCAGCTCCGCCTGGCGATACAGATACGTCGAGACGGCCAGGTTGGCCACGGCGGAGAAGCCGATCACCGCGATGCCCACGCCAAGCTTGTGGACATCCGCGCCGTCGACCAGCCGCCGCACGGACGCGTAGACGATGATCCCGGCTCCGACGAGGATCAGCATCCCCTCGATCGCGGCGGCCAGGTTCTCGATCTTCGCGTGGCCGTAGGGGTGGTCGGCGTCGGCCGGCGCGTCGGCCTTGCGCACCGAGACGAACGCGATCACCGACGCCAACAGGTCGATGCCCGAGTGCACCGCCTCGGTGATGATCGCTATCGAGCCGGTGATCGCTCCCGCCGCGAGCTTGAGCGCGATCAGGAGCGAGTTCGACGCGATCGAGAGGCCCGTTGCGCGGGTCTTGCTCGAGCGCTGAGCGGCGGGCCCGACGGCTCGGGCCGGGCCGATCAGGCCGCCTCCATCCGCTCGAGGTCCGCGAGCAGAGCCCTCGCCGCGCGGCCGCGGTGGCTGATCACGCCCTTCTCCTGAGGTGAGATCTGCGCCATCGTCCGGTCGCCGGGCAGGTCGTCGGGCACGAACGCGGGGTCATACCCGAATCCGCCCGCACCCCTGGGCGCGTGGGTCAGCCGCCCTTCGCATCGTCCCTCGGCCAACAGCTCGATCCCGCCGGGCCACACGATCGCCAGGGCGCAGACGTAGGCCACGCGCGTGTCCCCGCCGGATGGCACCTCGCGCAGCAGCTTGGCCAGGTTCTCCCCGTCGGTGGCACCTTCACCCGCGTAGCGGGCCGAGCGCACACCGGGTGCCCCCTCTAGGGCTACCGCTTCGATCCCGGAGTCATCGGCCACCGCCGCCGACCCGGTGAGCTCGGTCGCGGCGTGAGCCTTGCCCAGCGCGTTGGCCCGGAAGCTGTCGCCCACCTCAGGCGGAAGCTCGAGCCCATCGGACAAGGGGACCAGCTCGTGCGGGGCGAGCAGCGTTCTCAGCTCGCGGAGCTTATGGGCGTTGCGGGATGCGAGCACGAGTCGCACCGGTCCGCCGCTCAGGCTACGGCCGAGCGCTGGGTTTCACGCAGCCGCTCGATCCCGGTGGCCGCGAGGGACAGGAGCGCATCGAGCGAAGCGCGCGAGAGCGGAGTGCGCTCGCCGGTGGCCTGGACCTCGACCAGCCCGTCGTCGCCGGTCATCACCACGTTCATGTCCACCTCGGCACTGGAGTCCTCCGGGTAGTCGAGGTCGAGCACGGGAACCCCGTCCACCACCCCGCACGAGACGGCCGCGACCGACTCGGTCAGCGGCATCGAGCTGAGCAGCCCCTCGGCGATCAGCCCCTGCAAGGCGAGCTCCAGCGCGACGAAGCCACCGGTGATCGCCGCACAGCGCGTGCCACCGTCGGCCTCGAGCACGTCGCAGTCGACCCAGACCGTGCGCTCGCCGAGCGCCTCGAAGTCGACGATCCCGCGCAGCGCACGGCCGATCAGGCGCTGGATCTCGACGGTGCGCCCGTCCGCCCGGCCCTTGGTGATGTCACGCTGCTTGCGCTCGCCGGTGGAGGCGGGCAGCATCCCGTACTCGGCGGTAACCCAGCCGCGGCCGCGTCCCTTCATCCAGCGGGGCACCTCCTCGGCGACCGACGCCGTGCAGATCACGCGGGTGCCGCCCTGGGTGATCAGCGCCGAGCCGCTCGCCGTGCTCACGAAGCCGGGCTCGATCCGCACCTCCCGGAGCTGATCGGCCGCGCGGCCGTCGTGGCGGGTCACGCAGCGGCCCCCGCAGGCTCCGCGGGCCCGGTGCCCCAGGAGGCCACCGGCACCTGACGCACGCGCGCGATCGGCAGCTGCAGGAAACGCGTGCCAAGCCGGCGAAATGTCTCGGGGTCCCCGGAGGCCAGGAACCGGTAGGCGCCGCGGCGCGCAACCGGCGCGGCCACGCCTCCCGCTTCGAGCTCCCGCTCGACCTCCTCCGCGATCGCCTGACCCGAGCTCACGATCTCGACGTCCCTGCCCAGCGTGCGTTGCAGGAGCGGGCGCACGAGGGGGTAGTGCGTGCAGCCCAGGATCACCGTGTCCACCCGCGCGCCGCGCAGAGGGGCGCAGGCCCGCTCCACGCACTCCACCGTGCGTTCGTCGACCTCACCGCCACCCTGGATCAGCGGCGCGAGGTCGGCCGATGCCACGGCGTGCAGCTGTGCCCCGCCCCGGGAGGCCTCGGCCAGCGCGCGTTCGTACGCGCCGCTGGCCACGGTGGCGGGCGTGGCGATAAGTCCCACCCTCCCGCTGCGGGTGGCCGCGGCCGCCAGACGCGACTCGGGCGCCACGACCCCGATCACCGGGACCCGGCCGGCGAGCTCCTCCCGCAGCGCCGGGAGCGCCGCGGCAGTCGCGGAGTTGCAGGCCACCACGATCAGCTTCGCTCCCTGCTCGAGGAGGATGTCCGCGATCTCGCGTGCGAAACCCAGCAACTCGCCGGGCGATCGCACGCCGTAGGGGAAGCGCGCGGTGTCGCCGAAGTAGATGAAGTCCTCGTGGGGCAGCGAAACGAGGCATTCGTGCAGCACGGTCAGGCCCCCGACCCCGGAGTCAAAGACGGCGACGGGCAGCTCTCGATCGGTCGGCGGCACCGTGGCATGGTCGCACGGTGGGCCATCGCGGGCGACAAGGATCAGAACTGGACCTTGCGTACGGCCTCCTTGATCTTTCCCAGGATGACGTCGCCCAGCTCCTTGCCCTCGTCGCTCCTGAAGCCCTTCATCGCCGCCACGACCCCCGCCATCACCAGCGCGACCAGCAGGATCAGTGCGACGTACTCGACCGTCCCCTGGCCGACCTGGCGGCGCAGGGCGCCAAGCGCCCTGGCGCACCCCACGTGTGCGAATCCCATCAAGCGATACATCGGTCCCTCCTCGTTGCCGGTGGATTGACCGCGATCCTCCGCCCGCGCACCACACGCCTCCACACGCGCACGTGACGGCTTCGGGCGCGCCGGGTGACAGGCCCGTGCGCGAAGATGACCCCATGTGCGGCATCGGCGCCCTGATCGACCCGGCCGGAACCGCGCCCGCCGACTGCGGGCGCCGGATGGTCGAGGCGCTGCGACACCGGGGGCCCGACGGCGACGGGGTGCACCGGGCGGGGCCCGCCACGCTCGCCTTCACCCGCCTCGCGATCATCGACGTGGCCGGTGGCGATCAGCCACTCCACTCCGAGGACGGCGTGGTCTCCGCCGTCGTGAACGGCGAGATCTACAACCACGCCGAGCTGCGGGGGGAGCTCGAGTGCCGCGGCCACCGCTTTGCGACGCAATCGGATTCCGAGGTCGTGGTCCACGCCTACGAGGAGCACGGCGAGGAGTTCGTGCGCGAACTGAACGGCATCTTCGCCTTCGCGCTGTGGGATGGGCACCGCCGTCGGCTCGTCGCCGCACGCGATCCCTTCGGCGTGAAGCCGCTCTACTGGTGGAGTGACGGACGCCGGCTGGCGATGGCCTCGGAGGTCGGGGCGCTGCTCGCCACCGGCCTCGTCGAGCCCCGGATCGACCACACGGCGCTCGACCACTACCTGGCCTGCCGCTTCGTGCCGGCGCCGCGAACGATGTTCGAGGGGGTCCGAAAGCTTCCGCCCGCATCGCTCCTGATCGTCCCGGAGAACGGGCCGCCGGTGCACTCGAGCTACCGGGAGGGGCCGGGAGACCCGTTCCGCTCCCGGGAAGACGAGCTCGAGCGAGAGCTGGCCGACCGGTTCGTGGACGCCGTGGAGCGCCAGATGATGTCCGACGTCCCCTACGGCGCCTTCCTCAGCGGCGGTGTGGACTCGGCCGCGATCGCCGCCGCCATGGTCCAGCGCAGCGACGGGCCGCCCTCGACGTTCACGATCGGCTTCCCCGGGCACGGCACCGTGCTCGACGAGCGCGAGTACGCGGCGCAGTCGGCGCGCCTGGTCGGAACCGAGCACCGGGACACCGCGATGGAGCAGGCGGACTTCCTCGGCGAGCTCGCGCGCTGCGTGCGGCGCCTCGAGGAGCCCTGCGGCATCCCCTCCGCCCCGGCGCTGATGCAGCTCTCGCGCTTCACGGCCCGATCGGTGAAGGTCGTGCTGTCCGGCCAGGGAGCCGATGAGCCGCACGGCGGCTACGGGCGCCATCAGGCCGCCGCGGCCCTGGGCGCAGCGGCCCGCCTGGGGCCGCTCGCGCGCCCGCTGCGAGCGGCCACCGGGCTGTTGGCGGGCAACGAGCGCGCCCGCCGCGCCGGGAGGCTGCTCGGCGAGCTCTCAAATGCCGAGCGCCTGGTGCGCCTGGTGGAGATCACCGACGACCCGCTGCGCACGCGACTCGTCGGCGGCGCGGGCGGGGATGCCGCGGGGGAGCGTCTTGCGCTCGCCGAGGAGACGCTCGGGGATGTGGCGGGCAGGGGCCTCGTCGAACAGGCGCTGTACCTCGACACCCGCCTGTTCCTGCCCGACGGCCTGCTCATCTGCGCGGACAAGATGTCCATGTCGGCGGGCCTTGAACAGAGGGTCCCGTTCCTCGATGTCGAGCTGATGCGCTTCGTGGAGCGCATCCCGGCCCGGATGCGCGTCCGCCCGCGCGCCGGCAAGCGGCTTCACCGCCGTGCCATGCGGCGCCTCCTCCCCCGCGAGATCGTCCGCCGCCCCAAGCACGGCTTCTCGACGCCCTACGACGCCTGGCTGCGCGAGTCACTGGGCGAGGAGGTCGAGCGCCGGTACTCCGGGAGCTCGCAGCTCGGCGAGCTGATCGACCCCCGCACCGTCGCCGATCTCGTGGCCGCGCACCGCTCCACCCGAGCGGACTACAAGGGCATCCTCTACTGCCTGCTCGAGCTCTCGGAGTGGCACCGGGCCTTCATCGAGGGCGCCGCGCCGGCCGGCCGATGAGCGAGCGCAGGCGCATCCTCTTCGTGTACAGCCGCAAGGCGAGCTTCGTCGCGATCGACCGCGCGATCCTCGCCGAGCGGTGGGAGGTGGAGGACCTCTACCAGCCGGGACGGGTGCCAAACCTGCTCAAGCTCGTGCCCGCGGTGCTGCGCGCCGACCTGGTGTTCGGCTGGTTTGCCTCGTGGCACACCTTCGTGCCGATCACGCTCGCCTGGATCCTCGGCAAGCCGTCCGTGCAGGTCGTCGGCGGCTTCGACACGGCCAACATGCCCGACATCGGCTACGGCTACCAGCAGGGCGGGGTGCGGAGATGGGCGAGCCGCTGGATCATGAGGCGGGCCGGGCGGCTGATCACCAACTCCCACTACTCGCGCGGGGAGATCGCCGCGAACACGCCGATCCCGCCGGAGCGGGTCACCGTGGTCCACCACGGGGTGCCCGATCCGTTCGGCCCGCTCGACGAGCGCCGGGCGCGAGAGCCGCTCGCGCTCACCGTGGGCCATCTCGTCAGGAGCACCCTGATGCAGAAGGGCCACCAGCCGTTCGTGGAGGCGGCACGGCACCTGCCCGAGGTGCGATTCGTGTTCGTGGGCCAGTGGCACGACGACGCGATCGAGCGCCTGCGGAGCCTGGCACCGGACAACGTGGAGTTCACCGGATGGCTCTCCGACGAGGAGCTGGAGAGCCTGTACCGGCGGGCATCGGTCTACGTGCAGGCATCGCGCCACGAGGGCTTCGGGCTCGCCGTTGCCGAGGCGATGCTCGCGGGCTGCGTGCCGGTGGTGATGGACGTGACCGCCATGCCCGAGGTCGTGAACGGCGCCGGAGTGCTGATCTCCTCGCAGGACCCCCAGGCCGTGGCCGACGGGGTGCGCCAGGCCCTCGCCCTGGGGCCGGAGGCCCACCGTGGGGCCCGCGAGCGAATCCTCACCGAGTTTCCGCTCGAGATCCGTCGCGAGGGCATCCAGCGCGTGGTCGGAGAGGCGCTGGGGGCGTAGATATAGTCAGGCGGTCCGGGTGGGGCCCGGTCAAGGCTTTGCCGCATCCGGTCCCGACCCACCCCGATGCCGTCGCGCGGCCTCGAACCACCCCATGCCAGACCGAGCCACCCAGATCCACGCCGCCGGTGCCCACCGGCCGAGTGCCCGCGAGCGAGGCCGCATGCGCCGCCGGCTGCGCGAGCAGCGCCGGATGCGCGAGGCGCTGCTGCTCGACCTCGGCGCGCTCGTCTTCGAGCTGCAGCGCCAGGGCCGGCGCGAACCGGAGCTGCTCCAGGCCAAGGCCGCGGAGCTGGGCGCGGTGGACGGCGAGGTGCGCGCGCTGGCGACCGCCCTCGACGCCGGCCACACGGTGCTCGAGCTGGTGGCGACGGGGGTCGCGGGTAGCTGCGGGAGCTGCGGCTCGCTGCTCTCCACCGACGCCCGCTACTGCTCCGCCTGCGGCGCGCCCGCCGTGCCCTCACTCGGGTCGGATCGGCGCGCCGGCGAGGGCCGTGCGCTCGGGTCGGATCGACGCCCACCGGCGGACACGGGCGCCGTCCCCGGCCTGCCGGCGCCGGGGCGGCTCGAGCGCCTGCGCGATCGGGCGCGGCGCCGGAGCCCGGACGGCTAGCCTCGTCCCGTGCCGAACCGCTCGACGGGGTCGCTCCCGCGCACCGAGACGACCTGCCCCACGTGCGGCGCGCGCGCCGAGGAAGGCCAGCTCGTATGCCTGGAGTGCGGATCCCGGGTGGCGCTGGACTACCGCCGTCCACCGAGCTGGCGCCTGCCGGTGGCGATCGTGGCAGGCGTCGTGCTGCTCGCGGCCGCGGGCACCGCCCTCGCGCTCAGGTCGATCGGCGACGACGCCGAGCGCGAGGTCTCGCGCACTCCGGTCAAGGTGAAGGGCGGCGGCGAAGCCCCCCGGCCACGGCCGGACGACAAGGCCGGAAAAGCGAAGGCGCGAGCACCGAAGTCGCCCCGCAAGAAGAGGCCCGCCACCGAAAAGCCCGCGGAGGCCACCACCGGTCTCGTCAAGCGCGGAGCGCTCTATGGCTGGCCGCGCGACCTCAAGGCGTTCACCGTCGTCCTGCTCTCGGCGGAGGACCGTACGAGCGCGGAGAACTTCGCGCGCTCGTCCCTGGAGGGACGGCCGGCGAAGATCGGCGTGATCCGCGCGGATGACTTCGACAGCCTCCCGAAGGGCTTTTTCGTGGTGTTTGCCGGCCAGTACAAGAGCCGCGAGGTCGCCGAACAGGCCGCCGAACGCCTCGGGGGCCGCTTTCCGGGCTCGTTCCCGCAGCTCGTCGAGCGCTAGTCCCCCACCCCGGGCCAGTAGCGCCCCACCTGCTCGGCGGCCGCGGCGACCAGCGGGCCGGCCTCGACCTCCGGCGTCTCGCCCCCCTCGGCGAGCCCCACCATCGTCGCGGCCACGGACGCGGCGAGGGCCTCCAAGTCGTAGCCCCCCTCGAGCACAGCGCCGGCCGGCGCCCCCAACCGGTCGGCAAGCGCACGTACCCGGCGCGCCATGGCACCAAAGGCCTCCGTGTCGAGGACGCATTCGGCCAGCGGGTCGTCACGGTGCGCGTCGAACCCGGCCGAGATCAGCACGAGGTCCGGCCCGAAGGCGAGCGCGGCGGGCGCCACTACGTGGTCCATCAGCCCGAGCCACTCCGCCGGGCCTGATCCCGCGGGCACCGGCAGGTTGACCGTGAACCCCTCCCCCGCGCCCGATCCGGCGTCGGAGAGCGCGCCTGTGCCGGGATAGAAGGGCCACTGGTGAATGCTGACGAAGAGGACCTCGCGGCTGGAGTGAAAGATGGCGTGCGTGCCGTTGCCGTGGTGTACGTCCCAGTCGATCACCAGCACGCGCTCGGCGCCGAGGGAGTCAAGCGCGTGCCGCGCGGCGATCGCCACGTTGGCGAACAGGCAGAAGCCCATCGCGCGCCTTGCCTCGGCGTGATGACCGGGCGGGCGCAGCCCGCAGAAGCCGGTCGGCGCGCGCCCGGCCAGGAGCTCCTCGGCGAGCGCGCAGGCCGCTCCGGCGGAGTGCAGCGCGGCATTCCACGAGCCGGAGCTGACCGGGGTGTCGAGATCGAATGGATGCCGGTGAAGGGAGTGCTCGCGCACCGCCTCGACATGCTCGGAGGGGTGCACGGCGAGCAGCTGCTCCCGCGCGGCGGGCGGCGCCTCCCTGACCTCGTATCCCAGCCACTCGCGGGCCTCCAGCGCCGCCTCGATGGCCACGATCCGCTCGGGCCGCTCCGGGTGGGCGCCGGTGTCGTGCTCGAGCGAGGTGGAGTGCCGAAGGTAGAGCGGGGGCGCGATCGCGTTACGGTACCCAGCGATCCGTGCAACGTGCCGCCTCGACACCGCTGCGGAGGGATGTGACCGTGGTGGGAGCCGGTGCCGCCGGGCTGTTCTGCGCCCTGGTGGCTGCGCGCGAGGGCGCCCGGGTGGCGCTCGTGTCGAGCTCGCCGCTGGCGGCGTCGGCGAGCTACTGGGCGCAGGGCGGGATCGCCGCCGCGCTGGCGATGGACGACACACCCGCCCGCCACGCACAGGACACCCTGGCGGCGGGGCGGCGGGCCACCCGTGCGAGCGCCGTGCGGGTGCTCTGTGCGGAGTCCCCCGACCGCGTCCGGGAGCTGCAGCGGCTGGGTGTGCGCTTCGACGCCGACCGCCACGGCGCGCTGGCCCTGGGCCTCGAGGGAGGCCACTCCGCACGGCGCATCGTGCATGCGGGCGGGTCTGCCACGGGGCGGCGGATCACCCGCCAACTGTCGGCGTCGGCCGCCACACACGAACGGATCGAGGTGCTCGAAGGGACCACGGCCACCGCCCTGCGGATGACCGGAGGACGCTGTGTCGGGGTGCTGGCCCAGCGCACCGGGGGCGGCGGTCCGATGGAGATCGCATCGCGCGGGACGGTGCTGGCCACCGGCGGCAGCGCCGCGCTCTGGTCACGGAGCACCAACCCGCCCGGGGCAACGGGAATAGGCCTCGCCCTGGCGCACGCCGCCGGGGCCCGCCTGGCGGATCTCGAGTTCATGCAGTTTCACCCGACCGCGCTTGTGAGCGTGGGAGCGCGCGACGGCTTCCTGATCACCGAGGCGGTCCGCGGCGAGGGCGCGACCCTCCTGAACGACGCGGGCGAGCGGTTCGTGGACGAGCTGGCCCCGCGCGACGAGGTGTCGCTGGCGATCGAGGCCGAGCTGTGCAGGAGCGGCGGGTCGTCGGTGGCACTGGATCTCCGCGCCGTTGACCTCGACCGCTTCCCCAACATCGCGGAGGTGCTGACCGAGACCGGCATCGACCCCCGGTGCGACATGGTTCCGGTTGCCCCCGCCGCGCACT
>JBPCJI010000049.1:0-27267 GCA_051005475.1 Thermoleophilaceae bacterium | reverse complement strand
CTCGTCCCGCTGGGGGGGGTGGGGGGCGACGCGGGGCGCCGCCCCCGCGCCGCCTGAAGGGTCTCGCCCGGGGATCGCAGGAGCCGGCCGCCACCCCTGGCCGTCGCCCAGCCAGGTGATTTTGGGGGCCCTGGACGCTGAATTCCGCACTATGGAGCCGAAAAGAGGGCATTTCCGGCTCCTTTGCCGTACAATCCGTGCGTGCCTTACGCCGGGGATGATGTCGCGGAGCTCGAAGCTCGCCAAGAACCCAGGCTCGTAAGGGCACTGGAGATGATCGCTCCCGGCACGGCCGTCCGTGAGGGGGTGGATGCGATCGTTCAGGCGCGCACCGGCGCACTGATCTGCATCGGGGACAACGAGGAGCTGTCCTTTCTCTATTCAGGGGGCCTCAAGATCGAGGTGGATTACACGCCCGCCACGCTCTTCCAGCTCGCGAAGATGGACGGCGCCATCACGCTGTCCTCCAACGGCACCAAGATCGGCTGGGCAAACGTCCAGTTGATGCCCGATCCCACGATTCTCTCGCTCGAGACGGGCACGCGCCACCGCACCGCCGAGCGCGTCTCGAAGCAGACCGACGCGCTTGTGATCGCCGTCTCCCAGGCACGCAGCGTCGTCTCGCTCTACCTCGACGGCGCCAAGTACATCCTCGAGGAGATCCCGGTAGTGCTCGCGAAGGCCAACCAGGCGCTCGCGACGCTCGACAAGTACCGCACCCGGCTCGACAAGGTCTCGACACGCCTCACGGCCCTCGAGTTCGAGGGCGGGGTCACCATGCATGACGTGCTGACCGTTCTTCAACGCAGCGAGCTGGTCACGCGGATGGCCGTCGAGATCGAACGCTACATCGTCGAGCTCGGCGCGGAGGGGCGACTGATCGAGATGCAGCTCGAGGAGACGATGGTGGGGGTGGCGGCCGACAAGTCGGCGCTCGTGCAGGACTACATCGTCGAGCCGACCGAGGAGAACTTCGCGAGCGTGCTCGACTCGCTCGCGCGGCTGCCGCACCAGGACCTGCTCGATTTCGGCAGGCTGGCCGAGCTGCTCGGCCAGGACCGCAAGCTGAACACCCTCGACCATCCCGTCTCGCCGCGAGGGCACCGCATCCTCGGGCGCATTCCGCGCCTGCCGAGGCTGGTGGTCCACGGCATCGTGGACGAGTTCGGGGGCCTGGACGAGATCCTGGCCGCCAGCGACGGCGAGCTCGAGACGGTCGAAGGGGTAGGGGACATGCGCGCCAAGGACATTCGCGAGGGTCTCAGGCGCCTACAGGAGATCAACCTCGTGGACCGATATCTGCAAACCTGAATGAGCACCCCGTGGCAAGGGCGCCGCGGGGTTTCCAACTAGGAGGCCGTCATCTCAGAAACGTCGATCGAGCAAGATTTCGCGGACCTCGAGATCACCCGTGAGGTTCCCCATATCGAGTACGAGGTAGGGGACCACGTCGTGTATCCGCACCACGGGGCGGGCAAGGTCCTGAAGAAGGAGAAGAAGGAGGTGCTGGGCGAGAAGCGCCGGTACCTGACGATCCAGATCCTCCACAACGACATGACCGTCATGGTCCCGTGTGAGAACGCCGGCCGCGCCGGCCTCAGGCGTGTGATCGGGGAGGAGGCCGTGTCAAAGGTCCTGTCGGTCCTGCGCGACGACGTCAGCCAGATGCCCAAGAACTGGAACCGCCGCTTCAAGCACAACCGCGAGAAGATCAAGACCGGTGACGTGTTCGAGCTGGCCGAGGTCGTTCGCAACCTGGCCATCCGCGAGTCCGAGAAGGGGCTCTCGACGGGTGAGAAGCAGATGTACACCCGCGCCAAGAAGATCCTGGCCTCTGAGCTGATGTACGCGCTCGAGATGGAGGAGGACGAGTCAGAGGACCATCTCGACTCCCTGATCGAGGACGCGCACGTCGGGCGAAACGGCGCGGCGGCGACCGCGTAGGCGACTCCTTGGGGGCGGTCGTCGGGATCGTTCCCGCGGGTGGAAGTGGCGAGCGGCTTGGCTTAGCGGGGCCCAAGGCGTTCGCCCTGGTGGCCGGCCGCCCGCTGCTGGACTGGAGCATGGAGGTGCTCGCGTCGGTCTGCGACCGCGTCGTGGTGGCGGTGCCGGCCGGGTACGAGGCGCCACCGGACCGGGTAAGGGGCGGCCGGACGCGGTCGGCGTCCGTGCGAGCGGCGCTCCAGGCGGCCCCCGAGGCCGAGGTGGCGGTGGTGCACGACGCAGCCCGCCCGCTCCTCACGCGCGAGCTCGTGGAGCGCTGCCTGGCCGCCCTGGGTGACGGTGCGTTTGACGGCGTGATCGCCGGTGCGCCGGTCACGGACACGATCAAGGAGGCCGACCGCGGAGGGCGGGTTCTCCGCACGCTGGAGCGGTCGGCTCTGTGGGCGGTGCAGACGCCGCAGGTGTTCCGCGCCGACGCGCTTCGCGGCGCGCTCGAGGTGGATGACGCCACGCTGGCCGGGGCCACCGACGACGCCTCGTTGGTCGAGGCCGCCGGTTGCACGGTCGCCATGGTGGAGTCCTCGCCCGAGAATTTGAAGGTCACGACGCCACTCGACCTCCGCCTCGCGGAGGCGCTGCTGAGAAGCCGCACACCACAAGGTGTATAATGGTGTCTTAGTGGCACGCACCAACATCGACATCGACGACGCCCTGATCGGCCGTGTCATGAGCCGTCATGGGCTCTCCTCGAAGCGGGAGGCGGTGGACTTCGCTCTGCGTCGGCTGGACGTGAGGCCGATGACCCGCGAGGAGGCGCTCGCGATGCAGGGCAGTGGCTGGCACGGAGAACTCGATGAGATGCGTGGACCGGACCGCGTGGCCGAACTGCCGCGCGGCGTGCGCCGCCCGTGATCCTCGCCGACACGTCGGCCTGGATCGAGTACCTGCGCGACACGGGCACCAGACCGCACCTCGTCCTGCGGGATCTGATCAAGGACGACAAGCCGCACCTCACCACGGATGCCGTCCTGATGGAGGTGCTCGCAGGGGCCCGGCACGAGCGCGGCCTGTCCGCCTCTCGCGCGTTGCTGGCCCGGTGTGAGCTCCTTGCCACCGAGAGCCCGACCGACTACGAGCGCGCCGCCGACATCTACCGGACATGCCGGCGGGGCGGGGCGACGATCCGGAATCTGACCGACTGCCTGATCGCCGCCGCGGCGCTGAGGGCCGGCGCGGCTGTCCTGCACGCCGACCGCGACTTCGATGTCATCGCGCGCTTTGCCCCGCTCGAGATCGCGTGACTGCCCCGTGCTGACCGACTACCACGTGCACCTTCGCCCCGATCACGCGGGAACGACCGCGTCGGAGTACTTCACGGCGGCCAACGCCGAGCGCTACCGCGAGACCGCCTCCGAGCGCGGGATCGAGGAGCTCGGCGTGTCCGAGCACGTGCACCGCTTCGTCCAGGCGCTCGACGTATGGACCCATCCCTTCTGGCGCCAGAACGCCCAGGACGACATCGATGCCTACTGCGCCTTCGTCCGCGAGGAGACCGACCTGAGGCTCGGCATCGAGGCCGACTTCGTGGCGGGTCGCGAGGATCGGATGGCGAACCTGCTCGACGCGCGCGAATGGGACTACGTGGTCGGCTCGATCCACTTCCTGCGCGAGCACGCGCTCGACATGCGCGGGAGCCCATGGGACATCTGGCGCTCGGCCGACCCTGAGCAGGTCTGGCGACGCTATTTCGAGGCGCTCGGCGAGGCCGCGCGCACAGGCATGTTCGACATCCTCGCCCACCCCGACCTGGTGAAGGTGTGGGGTGACGGGGCGCCGCTGCCCGATGGGGACCTACGACGCTTCTACGAGATCGCGATGGACGGGATCGCCGATTCCGACGTGGCCATCGAGGTCTCCACGGCCGGCCTGCGCAAGCCGGTCGGAGCGATCTATCCGGCCTCCGGCTTCCTGGAGATGTGCCTCGAGGCCGGGCGCCCGGTCGCGCTCTCGAGCGATGCCCACGTCCCGGACGAGCTCGGTCACGAGTACGAGCGGGCGGTGAACTGGCTCGGCGAGCTCGGCGTGACCGAGCTGGCGGTCTTCGAGCGCCGCGAGCGCCGGCTCGAGCCGCTGGGGTAGCGTGGCCGCATGAGCGCCCGTTCGGGGATCGGCTACGACTCGCACCGGCTGGGGGAGGGAAGGCGCCTGGTGCTCGGCGGGGTGGAGGTGCCCGACGCAGCGCGCGGCCTGATCGGCCACTCCGACGCCGACGTGCTCACGCACGCGGTGATCGACGCGCTGCTCGGCGCCGCGGCGCTGGGCGACATCGGGCTCCACTTCCCCGACACCGACGAGCGCTGGCGCGACGCCGACTCGGTCGGCCTGCTGCGTGAGGTGTGCGGCTTCCTGAGCGGCCACGGCTGGACCGTCCTCCACGTGGATTCAACCGTGATCTGCGAGAGGCCGAAGCTCGGCCCGCACCGTGAGGCCATGCGCGCCGGCCTTGCCGCGGCGATCGGGATTGCCCCGCTGGATGTGAACGTGAAGTTCACTACGAACGAGGGGATGGGCTTCATCGGGCGCGAGGAGGGGATCGCCGCGCTGGCGAGCGCCACGGTCGAGCGCGGCTGAACGCCTCGGGCGCTTCTGGCAAGGCCATCGCCGCCCTTCGTTGTCATAGCCTGCGCCCGTGCGCGAGATTCGCCTCCATGACACCCTGACGGGAGGCCGCGTCCGGCTCGACCCGCGCGAGCCCGGCAAGGTGGGCATCTACGTCTGCGGCCCGACGGTGTACGCCCGGGTGCACGTTGGAAATGCGCGGCCGTTCGTGGTCTTTGCGCTGCTCAAGCGGTTCCTCGAGCACGAGGGGTTGAAGGTCACGCTGGTCGAGAACATCACCGACGTCAACGACAAGATCTATGACGCCGCGCGCGCCGCCGGCGTGCCAAGCGAGGAGCTGGCGCGGGAGATGACCACGCGTTACGTGGAGGACATCGATCGTCTCGGGCTCGGCCGGCCCGACCATCGGCCGAGGGCAGCCGCGGCGATAGACGCGATAGTCGAGCTCATCCAGGCGCTGATCGACTCGGATCACGCGTACGCCGCCGGGGGAGACGTGTACTTCAGGGTGAGCAGCTTCGAGGGGTACGGAAAGCTCTCGAACCGCCCCCGCGAGGAGATGGCCCAGGGAGAGGGAGATGATGCGGCCGAGCTCAAGGAGAGCCCCGCGGACTTCGCTCTGTGGAAGGCCCGAAAGGAGGGGGAGGACACAGCCTGGCCCGCCCCCTGGGGCGAGGGGCGCCCCGGCTGGCACATCGAGTGCTCCGCGATGGCGGAGGGTCTGCTGGGCACGGACTTCGAGATCCACGGGGGCGGCTCGGACCTGGTGTTTCCTCACCACGAGAACGAGATAGCCCAGACCGAGGCAGCCCGCGGTCGCCCGCTCGCGCGGGTCTGGATGCACAACGGAATGGTGCAGATCGACGACGAGAAGATGGCGAAGTCCGTGGGGAACATCAGCCTGCTTCACGGGGCGCTCGACGGGCACGGCCGCGACGCGCTCGTGATGTACCTCGTGACAGGCCACTGGCATCAGCCGATCGCGTTCTCAGACGAGGCTCTCGCCGAGGCGGGTCAGGCGGTCGAACGGATCCGGGAGCTGTGCCGGCGGCTCGACGGTGACGCGCCGGACCCCGAGGGCATCGACGGGTACGCCGAGCGCTTCTTCGAGCACCTGGCCGATGACTTCAACACCGCGGCCGCGCGCGCCGTCCTGTCGGAGTGGGTGACCGAGGCAAACCGCCGGCTCGAGGCGGGGGAGCGCTTTGGGCCCGGCAGGCTGGGCGAGATGCTGTACGCCCTGGGCCTCGAGGGCCTGCTCGATGCGGCCGAGGGTGGAAGGCCCGAGCCAGAGGCCGAGCGGCTGCTGCAGGAGCGCGAGAGCGCGCGTGCGGCACGCGACTTCGAACGGGCCGACCGCCTACGGGAGGAGCTGGCCGCGATGAGCTACGAGGTCCGCGATACCCCCGCTGGTCCGCGGCTCGTGCGCCGCGGGTGATCCTCTACGGCCGCAACCCCGTTCGCGAGGCCCTGCGGGGCCGGCGCGGGGCCGAACGGGTGTGGGCGACCGCCGGGGCCGCGCGCGAGGAGTGGCTGCCCGCGGGTCGCGTCGAGCGGGTCGAGGGTGGCGAGCTCGAGCGGCTGTGCGGATCATCCGAGCACCAGGGGGTGTGTGCGGAGACCGGTCCCTACCCCTACGCCGACTCCACGCGGCTGCTCGAGGCGGATGATGCCCTCGTGCTCTGCCTGGACCAGATCCAGGATCCTCACAACCTTGGGGCGGTGTGCCGCGTGGCGGAGTCCGCGGGCGCGGCCGGGGTGGTCATCCCGACCCGCCGGGCGGCGGAGGTCACCCCGGCTACGTGCAAGGCCTCGGCCGGCGCGGTCGAGCATCTGGCCGTGGCGCGCGTGCCCAACGTGGCCGACTGGCTGGCCGCGGCCAAGCAGGAGGAGGCGTGGGTCTACGGCGCCTCCGCATCCCCCGAGGCAGTCCCCTACGAGCGCCCGGACTACCGGGGCAAGGTCGTGCTGGTGCTGGGATCGGAGGGTCGTGGGCTGCGTCCGCGGGTCGCCGCCGCCTGCGACGCGCTCGTGGCGCTGCCCCAGCGCGGGCGCGTGGGGTCGCTCAACGTCTCCACTGCCGCCGCCGCACTTGTGTACGGAATCTTGCAGCTGCGGGGCCAAGGGGTTGACGGAGGGACATAACGTGCCATACTGACCCGGATAAATAACGCTGGAGTAGAGCCTTAGACTCAACTCCGGTTTCCGGGCGCCGCCAGGGGAGGTAGCGCGCCATGAGCTTCAGGGTCCCTCGAAAAGGGGCTCGAAAGGAGCATTCGTGGCTGCATCTATCTCCAGATCTCCCCTAGCCGGGTCGCAGGCTCAAGGTGAGCTTGAGGACAACTACCTGATCGCCCTCGCCAAGCAGGGTCGGCCGGACGCCTACGACCGCATCGTGAAGCGGTACTACGGCTTCGTCCGCCTCAAGGCAAGCTCCTACTTCCTGATCGGGGGCGACGCTGACGATCTGATCCAGGAGGGGCTCGTCGGGCTCTACAAGGCCGTGCGCGACTTCCGGACCGACCGCGAGTCGAGCTTCCGCAACTTCGCGGAGCTGTGCATCACGCGCCAGATCATCACGGCGGTCAAGACCTCCACCCGCAACAAGCACACGCCGCTGAACGCGTACGTCTCCTTCTCTCAGACGCCCGCGGCCTCCGGCGGCGACGGCGACCCCACGCTGGATGAGATGCTCCCCGGCCCGAAGGTCCACGACCCTGTCAACCAGGCGATCTCGGCCGAGGAGCTCCACAGCCTCGTGGCCTGTCTCTCGAGCGTCCTCTCCGAGCTCGAGAGCTCTGTCCTGTCGCTGTACCTCGACGGCTACTCCTACGAGGTCGTCGCCGAGCGGCTCGGCTGCGACACGAAGACGGTCGACAACGCTCTCCAGCGGGTCAAGCGCAAGGTCGGGGCACACCTCGCCTCCCGCGAGGTGCTTGCCTGACCCGTCGCTCGTGCGGTTTGGCTCGAACTCGGCGCGGGTATCTCAAGACCGACCACCAATCAAGGAGGATTGAAGTGATCGGTCTCATCATCACCCTGCTGGTCGCGGTGCTGGCCTACCTGCTGCTCGCGTCCCTCATCTCGCCGATCGTCGGCATCGTGGCTGCGATTCTCATCCTGCTCGCCGGGATTCCGAGCGGCGGGTTCGGCTTCGGCAGCCGCTTCGGCGCAAGGGGCACGAGGGCCTGACGCCGCGGCGGCCGCGGCGCCCTGCGGGAGGGGCGCCGTGCTCGCCCGACCGTAGACTTCGCTGGGCGCCGGAGTAGCTCAGTTGGCAGAGCATCGCTCTTGTAAAGCGAAGGCCGTCGGTTCGAGCCCGACCTCCGGCTCTCAGCACAAGCCGCGCGAGCCCACGACCGCCTCCACGCTGCCCTGCCCGTTGGAGGACGCGGGTACCGCGGCCTGCTCCGCGTCGGCCGCCCCGGCGTTGAGCCGCCGCTCGAGCTCCCCCAGCACCAGCCCGAAAATCGCGTGCCGCCAGGTGGCCTGCCAAAACGCACGTCGGTTGCCTTTCAGCGCCGGGAGCTCCGCCCTACGCGGGTGGAGCCGATCGACGATCCCCACAAGCGTCCACGTGGCCAGATGCTCGACCATGGCCGCGCCCAGTGCCACGCACACGGGAGGGCCCGGAACGAAGCGCCGCGCCTGCGCGTAGGCCGCGCCGAAGGCGGCGCCGTTCTGGACGTGGAGGGCAACGCCGGGGAGCGGCCAGGAGTCCCCCCGCGCCACCAGCTTTCCGAGCAGCTCCACGTCGTCCATGGGAGAGTCGAAGACGCGCTTGTCGGCCGACTGCTGGGCAGCCCAGGCCGCAGCGGCAACGCCCCCCGCGATCGCTCCGTTCAAGCTGCGCCGCAGATCCACTGGACGGGCAGCGTAACGGCGGAGGTTCAGGCGGGTAGCAGAGGGCATGCCGCTCTCAGAGCAAGAGGCGCTCTCGCGCCACCACGAGCTCATCCGCCGTCGCGGAGTGAATCGGATCGTGTATTGGCCCGTCCGTGCCTTCGTCCAGCCGGCGCTTCAACTGTACTTCCGCGTTCGCCGGACCGGGCGTCAGCACATCCCGGCGGGCAAGCTGATTCTCGCCGCCAACCACCGAAGCTTCCTTGACCCGTTCGTCATCGGCATCTGCATTCGCCGTCCGATCTACTTCGTGGCCAAGAGCGAGCTCTTCAGGAACCGGATGGTCGGATGGCTCCTGAACTCGCTCGGCGCCTTCCCGGTCAGGCGTGGTGAGTCCGACGAGGAATCGGTTGCCACTGCGCTGGCTCTACTCGCACGCGGGGAGGCGGTGGTGATCTTCCCGGAGGGCAGGCGACATCGCTCGGGCCCGCTGCATGAGCCCAAGCGCGGGGTGGGGCGCCTGGCGCTCGAGAGCGGCGCGCCCGTCGTCCCGATCGCGGTTGCCGGGACCGAGCGAGCGCGCCGCGGCTGGAGGATCCGCCCCGTGCGCGTGAACATCCGCTGTGGTCGGCCGCTCAGGTATCCGCGGATCGAATCGCCCTCCCCACACCTGGCCACCGAGGTCACGGCGCGCATCTGGCCGTGCATCGACCTGCAGTTGGCCTGGCTCGGCGGCCCGATGCGGGCCCAGCCCGAGCCCGCGGGGCAGGAGGCGGAGAGCTTCGCGGCCTGACCGCCGCCGTAGATCTCCGGAGTAGGCTGGCCCATGGGTGGAACAGGACGCAGACAAGCGGAGGCTGGACCGCGAGTTCACGGATCTCTATCGCGCACACCTCCGGGATGTCTACAGCTACTCGTACTATCGCGTCGGCAACCACCACGACGCCGAGGACCTCACCGAACAGACCTTTCTGCAGGCCTACCGGCACTTCGAGCGAGCTCAGCGCGAGTCACACGGAAGACCGTTGCGGCCGTGGCTGATCCGAATCGCGCACAACTTGGCCGCGAACTACTACCGCGACCGCTCACGCCGTCCCCAGACCCGACTGGAGGACGCCGCCGTGGTGTCGGCGCCCCACACCACCGCCGACCTGGCGGAGGGACGCCAGGAGCTCCAGGAGGTCCTGGAGGGCGTGGCGAAGCTGCCCCAGGATCGGCGCGAGGTCCTGATCATGCGCTTCGCGCTCGGAATGGACAATCGCGAGATCGCGCGAGCCATCGACCGCTCCGAGGGGGCGACGAAAGTGTTGATACACCGGGCAAAAAGGCAACTGGAGCAGAGCCTGAAGGAGCAAGACGATGACTGATGCACTTGACATGGATGCCCTGCTGCGCTCCGCTCTGGTGCCGGTGGAACCCTCGGAGGCGATGGGCGACCGGTTGGAGCGTGGTCTCTCCGAGATCACCGATGCCGCCGCGGGCGAGCTGGCCGAGTGGGAGCTGGGCGCGATGCGGGACCCGCGCAACTGGGTCCGCCCCGCCGCCGCCGTCGTGGTGGGAGGCGCTGCCGCCGGCGCGCTCGTCCTGGTGCGGGCGCGCAAGCAGCACAGGCGACGCTCCGGAGGCGGCCTGGGCGCGCTCGGGCAGGGACTTCGCGACGCCGCCAACGATCTCGGCAAACGGCTGGGAGCCTAGGCAGCCACCATCCGCGCCGCGCCACATTGCGCGGCGGCCGTGATCCATGCCGAGGGCGGGGGCGAAGTAGGGGTAGCTTGCGTCAGAGAGACGACATCCACCACCTCGCCGACGAGGAGATGATGCACCTAGTTCAGAAGGGCGACCCGCGCGCGTTCGAGCTGCTCTTCGAGCGCCACGGCGGCGCGGCCTTCTCGCTCGCCTACCGAATGCTGGGCAACCGGGTCAACGCCGAGGACGTCTCCCAGGAGGCGTTTCTGTCGATCTGGCGGAGCAGGCTCCGCTACCAGTCCGATCGCGGCAGCGTGCGAACCTGGGTGCTGGGGATCGTCCACCATCGCGCGATTGACGCGCTGCGGCGCAACCTGGTCCACGATCGCCGCCGGGCGAGCGCGGAGGGGATCGAGGAGCGCTTCGAGGCCCGCGAGCTCACCGACGTGGAGGTCGTCCGACGCGAGGAGGCCCGCAACGTGCGGGCCGCGCTCGAGACGCTGCCGCCGGAACAGTCTCGGGTCATAGAGCTGGGCTATTTCGGCGGCTTCAGCCACAGCAAGATCGCGGACATGCTCGACACTCCGATAGGAACCGTGAAGGGCCGCATGCGACTTGGCCTGGACAAGCTCCGTCAAGAGCTGGCCGAGGTCCCCCTATGAGCCTCGAGCGTCACGACATCCAAGAGGAGAACGTCGGTGCCTACCTGCTCGGCGCACTGACAGGAGTCGAGGAGCGCGCCTTCGAGCGCCATCTCGAGGAGTGCCCGGTGTGCAGCGACGAGGTCTCCCGCCTGCGCCCGGCCGCCGACGCGCTGCCCCGCTCGGTCACGCCGATCAGCCCTCCGCCCACCCTCAAGACATCGCTGATGAAGATCGTCGAGGCCGACGCCCGCGAGCGCTCGCGAGCCGCCTCAGGGCGCCCGCGCCCGCTTGCGGCCCTCCGCGAGCGGCTCGCCGCGGCCGGCGGCGCGCTCACCATGAGGGGTCCCAGGATGGCCCTGGTCGGCGCCTCCTTCGTCCTCGCGGTCGGGATGTTGACCGGCTACGCGGCCACCCGGATCACCTCGGACGACGGTGGCTCGCGGGCTCTCACGGCAAAGGTGGACAAACAGCGGGTGCCGGGCGCCAGCGGGAGCCTGATGGTGTCCGGTGATGACTCCAAGGGCGGGATCCTGCGCGTGCACGGCATGCCGACGCTCGAGAAGGACTCCGTCTACCAGGTGTGGGTGCAGCGCAAGGGCGAGACGATCTCGCAGTCGCTGTTCCACGTCGGCCGGGACGGCGACGGCCTGGGCGCGGTCTCGGATGACCTCGCAGGGGCCGATGCGGTGCTGGTGACGCGCGAGCCGGCGGGCGGGGCGCGCTCCCCGAGTGGAGACCCAGTTCTCTCGGTGTCCCTCTGATCTGAGGGTCGCGTGCCACTAGTCTCCGGTCTCGTGCAGACCTGTTACCGCCATTCTGGCCGCGAGACCGGCGTGTCGTGCTCGAACTGTGGCCGGCCGATCTGTCCCGACTGCATGACCACGACGTCGGTGGGAATGCGCTGCCCGGAGTGCTCGAGGCAGCGGACAAAGGTGAAGTCGATCGGCGCGGCCACCGATCCCGTGCTCACCTACGTCCTGATCGGGATCAGCGTGGCGATCGCCCTCGGCGCGACGCTGAGCGGGGCCAGCGCCACCGGCGGTGGCGGGGCGGGCGGCTCAACGCTGCTCTCGGACGGCTCGGTCTCCCGCCTGACGGTCGACGGTGGCGACTACTGGCGCATCGTCACGGCGGGATTCCTCCACGTGGGATTCCTGCACCTCCTCTTCAACATGTTCAGCCTCTACATCCTCGGAGGGATGCTCGAGCCCGCCATCGGGCGGCTGCGCTTCGGGGTGATCTACTTCGTCTCCCTGCTGGCGGGCTCGTTCGGTGCCCTGCTGCTCACGACCGCCCCGACGGTCGGGGCCTCGGGGGCGATCTTCGGGCTGATGGGCGCGGCGGTCGTGGTGATGCGAAGCCGCGGCGTCGATCCGATGGAGAGCGGCCTCGGTATCTGGATCGGGCTGAACCTGCTGATCACCTTCACGATTCCCGGCATCTCGATCGGCGGTCACATCGGCGGCCTTCTCGGTGGTGCGGCGGCGGCGCTCGTGCTGTTCGAGCTGCCCGACCGCGTGCGGATGCCGGCAATCGCCCCTACCCTGCTCGCCTGCGCGGTCGGGGCGGCCGCGATCGTCGGGTCGATAGTGGTGGCGTCCTCGGCGACGTCGGTGTAGGCATCGGTGCGGTGCGGTGCGGTGCGCTCTATCGGGGGGCCAGCCGGGCATAGACGGCCTGCAGCTCGTCGAGCATCCTCGTCAGGCTGAAGCGCTCCGCCACGTCCTGGCGGCCCTTGGCGCCCATCTCCGCGGCCGAGGCCGGATCGTCGGCGAGCGCCCTGAGAGCCGCCGCCAGCGCGCGCGGGTCCCCGGGGGGCACCAGCCGACCGGTCTCGCCATCCCTGACGATCTCGGTCACGCCGCCGTGGTCCGAGGCCACCACGGGAAGGCCGGCAGCGGCGGCCTCGAGCGCCACCAGGCTGAGCGGCTCGGGGCGCTTGGACGGCACGACCAGGGCATCGGCGGCCCCGAGCACCGTGTCCACGTCCGAGCGAAACCCGAGCCGCACCAGCCGGTCCTCCACGCCGAGCGCCGTCGCGAGGCGGTCGAGCCTCCCAGCCTCCACCACGGCCCCGGGGGCGGGGTCCCCCGCCACCAGGCCCACCGCGCCGATCGAGGCGAGCGCCGGCTCGGCCAGCGCGCGCGCCAGCACGTCCTGGCCCTTCCAGTCGCTCACGCGGCCGACCAGCGCGACCGCGAAGCGGTCCGGCGGCACGCCGAGCAGGTCGCGGGCGGCGCCGCGGGCCACAGGCTCCGGTGACCGTGGGAGCCCGTCGTGGAGGACGAACGCCCTCGGCGAGCCGCCGAACTGCGCGGCCACGGCGCCCGAGATGCAGGCCAGCGCGTCGGCGCGAAGCATCCTGCCGCGGAGGGCGGGCCACAGCGCGGCGCCCGCGCGTCCGCCGGCGCCCTCGTAGATCTCGCACACGTGCAGCAGATGGGCCGCGCCGGCAGCTCGCGCGATCGCCCCTCCCGAGAGGATGACCGACGTGTTGGAGTGCACGAGCGCCACGTCTCGCTCGCGGGCGATCGAGCCGATCGCGTGCCGGTCAACGCCGGCGGCGCGGACCAGTCGTGCGGTGCCCAGCGGCGTGAGGAGCGGTCGTCGCAGCACCGCCAGGGGGTGAACCGCCACCTCCGCCCCGGCCTGTTCGAGGAGCTCGCCCAGCTCGCCCCGCTCGGGGAGCACGCAGAGCGGCTTCCAGCGGGCGCGGTCCAGGCCTCGGGCGATCGCGAGCAGCTGGAGGTCCGCCCCGTACCGGCCGGCGGAGGAGTGCAGGATCAGGACCGTGCGGGGCACCCGGCCCCTACGAGCCGCTCTCGACGCGCGCCTTGAGGTCCTCGATCGAGCGCTTCATCACCTGGTCGTTCAGCGCCGAGGCCAGCTCGCCTGGCATCGATGCCCCGGGGTCGATCAGCAGCGCATAGGTGGCGAGCGTCGTGCCGTCCCCCCGGTCCTCGAGCACGAACTCCCCCTCGATGTCCCTGACGTCGCCCTCGACGAAGTCCCAGGTGACCAGGTGCGGTGACTCATAGGAGTAGTCGAGCGTGAACGAAAGCAGCCGCACGCGCGCGTCAACCTCGAAGCAGACGCGCCTGCCGAGCCCGTCGCGGTCGCGCGACTGCACCTCGCACGTCCTCACCGCGCGCTGCCAGCTCGGATAGGACTCGAAGTCCACGAGCGCGTCGAAGCACTCCTGGGGGCTGCGTTCGACCACGATCTGCCGCTCGGCGTGCTTCTTCCCCACGTACCGCTATACAACTGGGGCGGGCCCGTGCAAGTCAAGCTCGGCGGCGCGACCCGGCGGTGGCTCGGGCACCCGTCCCGGATGCAGGAGGTGGCCGAGCAGCTCGATTCCCTCCACCAGGCGGGGGCCCGGCCGGGAGAAGTAGGCCGAGGCGTCCACGGCCACCACGCGGGCGCCCAGTGGTGCAAGCCGATCGCGTTGTGCCAGCGTCTCACGCGCCGCGCGCTCGGCCCCGTAGCCGCACGGCATCGAGATGACCACTTCGGGCCGGGCGGCCTCCACCTCGGCCCACTCCGCCGTGCGCGACCGCTCGCCCGCCCGACCGAGCACATCGTCGCCCCCGGCGAGCTCGATCATCTCGGGCACCCAATGGCCTCCCACGTACACGGGGTCAAGCCACTCGACCGCGGCCACCCGGATCCGCTGCTCGCCGGCAACCGCGTCGCTGACGGCGGAGATCCGGCTCGCGGCCCGGAGGGCCAGCTCGGCTCCGGCTCCTTCCGCCCTCGCGGCCTCGGACAGTCGCGGCATGTCGGCCAGCACCCCGTCGAGGGAGGCCGGGTCGAGTGAGATCACCTCCGGGCGTGAGGGTAGGTGGGCTGCCACGGCCTGGACCTCGTCGAAAGCGACCGCGCACACCGCGCACACCGCCTGGGTCACGATCAGGTCCGGCGCCAGCCTGGACAGCAGAGCCGTGTCGAGCTCGTAGAGCGCCCGGCCCGCCTCGGTGCGCTCGCGCACCGCGCGGTCGATCTCGCGCGCGGTCAGCCCCGTGGGGATCACGCTGCGGGTGAGGTGGGGGCGACCGGCGGCCTCGGGAGGATGATCGCACTCGTGGGTCACCGCGACTACGCTGTCGCCCAGGCCGAGTGCGAACAGCATCTCGGTCGATGAGGGCACAAGCGAGGCGATCCGCACGAGGAGAACGATGGCACGTCTGGACGGAGATGAGATAGAGCAACGGCTTTCCGGGCTGGAGGGCTGGGCGCTTGAGGGCGACGCGATCACCAAGGAGTTCGAGAGCGGCGACTTCGCGGGCTCGGTGGAGTTCGTGAACCGGCTCACCCCGATCGCCGAGGAGATGAGCCATCACCCGGACCTGGCGATCTCGTGGAGCACGGTGACGGTGACGATCTCGACCCATTCCGAGGGTGGGCTGACCGCCGCGGACTTCGAGCTCGCCGGCAGGATCGACGCGCTGTCCTGATGATCCCGGCCGGGGTCACGGCCTCTGCTAGCGTTCGCAGAAGTCACTCGCATGAGCGACGGCGAACCTCCTCGAAGTAGGCCGAAGGTAGGCCTCCCAACGGCCCCTGAGGGCCTCTCGTGACCGAGCTCCTGCTCCTGGTCGGCGTTGCCGTGCTCGTGGGCGCCAACGGATTTTTCGTCGCGGCCGAGTTTGCGCTGGTCCGTGCCCGCGACGGAAAGCTCCAGCAGATGGAGAACGACGGCGCGCGCGGAGCGGCGCTCGCGGGGCACCAGCTCGAGCGGATCGACGAGTACCTCTCCGCCTGCCAGCTGGGCATCACGATGGCGTCGATCGGCATCGGGTTCATGGGCGAGCCGGCGATCGCCAGCCTGCTCGAGGAGCCGCTCGGGGGGGTGGTGGGACACGCCGCGGCGGTCGCGGCCTCGTTCGGCATCGCCTACCTGATCGTGACAGCGGCGCACATCACCGTCGGCGAGCAGGTACCCAAGATCTTCGCGATCACGCACGCCGAGGAGACCGCCCGCCGGGCGGCAAGGCCGCTACAGGCATTCCGAGTGACCTTCAGGCCCTTCATCTGGGCGCTCAACTCCGCCTCGAACGCGATGCTCCGCGCGATCGGGGTGAACCCGCAGGCGGAGTTCGAGGAGATCTCCTCCTCGGACGACCTCAAGATGATCATCGCCCGCAGCGCCACCGGCGGCAAGCTCGACCCGGGTGAGGCCGGGATGCTGCGTGGGGTCTTTCACCTGCACGAGCAGGAGGCAAGACAGGTGATGACCCCGATCCCGGCCGTGGTCACGGTGGACGTGTCGGAGACCGCCGAGGCGGCGCTGCGGCGCTGCGTGGACTCAGGGCACACCCGCCTCGTGGTCACCGAGGACGGCAACGACGACCGCATCCGCGGGATAGTGCACAACAACTCGCTGGCGCGGCGCCTGATGAACGAGGGCCCCGGCGCCTCGATCAAGCCGAGCGTCAAGGACGCTCTCATCGTCCCCGAGACCAAGCCCCTCGACGACCTGCTGGCCGACCTCCAGCGCGAGCGCGCGTCGCTTGCGGTCGTGATCGACGAGTACGGGCGCACTGCGGGGATCGTCTCGATCGAGGACATCGTGGAGGAGGTCGTGGGAGAGATCGCCGACGAGACCGATCCGGCGGTGGCGGGCATCCGCCGCCTGGCAAACGGCGACTGGTGGGTGCGAGGGCACGTGCCGATCACCGACCTCACCGATTACGGAGTGGACCTTCCGGTGGACTCCGACGCCTTCAACTCGGTCGGCGGCTTCGTCTTCGGCGAGCTTGGCCGGCTGCCCAAGCGCGGGGACATGGTGCGCTCCAACGGCTTCTCGCTGCGGGTCGAATCCGTGCGCGAGAACCGCATCGAGGCGGTGCGCATCCGCCATCACGGAGGCCCTGATGACGTGGAGGGCCCCGACCGTCTCCGTGACGCGGAAGCGCAGCCCGACCCGCGTGAGGCCACCGAGGGCGCCTGAAGCTGTCCGACCGGCGACCGTTCCGCGCTACTCGTAGACGTAGAAGCCTGCGCCCGACTTGCGCCCCAGGCGACCCGCGGCGATCATCTCGCGCACCCGGGCGGGAACCTCGACGTCGATCGACTCCGCGATCGCCACGGCCACGTCCAGGCCGACGAAGTCGAGCAGCCTGAGCGGCCCCATCGGGTGGCCCGCTCCCAGCTTCATGCAGGTGTCGAGCGCCTTTGGCTCGAGCCCGCTCCGTTGCGCCAGTTCGACGGCATCGAACAGGTAGGGGAAGAGCAGCCGGTTGACCACGAACCCCGGCACGTCGGGTACCTCGACGACGATCTTGCCGAGCTGCTCGCAGAGCTCCCGGAAGCGGCGCCGGACATCCTCGCCCGCCTGGTCGGGGAAGGCCAGCTCGACCAGGTCCATCTTCTCGACGGGGTTGAACACGTGCAGCCCCGCGAAGCGGTCCGGGCGCCCGCCCGCCTCGGCGATCTCCGCCACCGAGAGGGAGGAGGTGGTGGTGGCCATGAGGACCGGCTCCGGGAGCAGCTCCCCCAGCCGCGCGTGCACCTGCCTCTTGACGGCGATGTCCTCCGCTACGGCCTCGACCACCACGGTGCTGTCGCGCAGGGCCTCGAGCTGGGTAACGACGGGCGCCGCGCCCTCCAGCGAGGCCGACGCCCGCTTGGCGGACGCCTCGCTGCGGGCCCAGAGCACGACCTCGCCGCTTTCCGCGGCGACCCGTGCCAGGCCGGTGGCGATCGCCCCCGAGCCGACTATCCCTATGCGCTCTGGCGAGGTTGGCTGACTCATCAGTCAGCTCGGTACCCTAACTACAGCGCTCTACGCTGGGCGCCGAGCCGGCGAACCCTGCCCCGGAGGTCACATGCAGAACGGAAACCGCGAGGTCGTGATCGTCGAGGCCGTCCGCACGCCGATCGGCCGCGGGCACGAGGAAAAGGGCTACTACAGGGACATCCACCCGAGCAGTCTCCTCGCCAGGACCTACGCCGAGCTGCTCGAGCGCACCGGGCTTTCGGGCGCGGAGGTGGAGGACGTGATCGCCGGCTGCGTGCAGCAGTTCGGTGAGCAGGGCTTCAACATCGCGCGCAACGCCTGGCTCGAGGCGGGGCTGCCGGTGGAGACTCCGGCCACAACGATCGACCGTCAGTGCGGCTCGGCCCAGCAGGCCGTGAACTTCGCCGCCGCGCAGATCGGCGCGGGCGTGCTCGATTGCGCGATCGGCTCCGGCGTGGAGCACATGGGCCATATCTCCTTCGCCGACGGCATGCAGGTGGCGGCCGAGCACGGCGCCCCGTTCTCCCCGCGGCTGCTCGAGCGCTACGACCTGATCCCGCAGGGACTCTCGGCCGAGATGATCGCCGACAGGTGGGAGATCCCCCGCTCCGAGCTCGACGAGCTCGCCGTCCGCTCGCACCGGCGCGCCCACCGGGCCACCGAGGAGGGCCGCTTCGAGCGCGAGATCGTGCCGTTCCAAGTCAACGGCGACAGCCACGTGACCGACCAGGGGATCCGGCCCGATTCGACCATCGAGGCGCTGGCGAGCCTGAAGCCGGCCTTCAAGGAGGGCGGCAAGATCACCGCAGGCAACTCGTCGCAGATCTCGGATGGCGCGGCGGCGGTGTTGCTGATGGAACGAGGTAAGGCGGAGGCGCTGGGGCTCGCGCCGCGCGCGCGGATCGTGGACCAGACCACCGTCGGCGTGGACCCGGTGATCATGCTCACCGGGCCGATTCCCGCCACGCGCAAGCTGCTCGAGCGCACCGGCATGACGATGGGGGACATCGACCTCGTGGAGGTCAACGAGGCCTTCGCGCCCGTCGTGGCCGCCTGGCAGCGCGAGCTCGACGCCGACATGGACAAGGTCAACGTGAACGGCGGCGCGATGGCACTCGGACATCCGCTCGGCTCCAGCGGCGCGCGTCTGATCACCACCCTGCTGCACGAGCTCGAGCGATCGGACGGGCAGGTGGGCCTCGTGACGATGTGCTGCGGCGGCGGCCTTGGCACCGGCACGCTGATCGAGCGCATCTGAGCCGCGGCTCGCGCCGTTTTCCCGGGCCGCGGGGCGGGTAAGTCGCCAGGATGGCGCTCGACACACGGGACCTGGTGGCGGGCCGCTACCGCAAGCTCGAGACGATCGGGGTGGGCGGCATGGCGCGCGTCTTCCTGGCCCGGGACGAGCGCCTGGGCCGGCGGGTGGCGGTCAAGCAGCTGCACGCCGAGAGCCCTGCGGCCACGGCCGAGCGCTTCGAGCGCGAGGCCAGGCTCGGGGCGTCGCTGAACCACCCCAACCTCGTCTCGATCTATGACATCACCGCCGACTCCGAGGCGGTCCTGATCGTGATGGAGTACGTCGAGGGCGAGACCCTGAGCGATGCGATCGCCCAGGGACCGCTCAGCCTGGCCCGGACCGTCGCGATCATCCACGACGTGGCCGGCGCCCTGGACCACGCACACGGCCACGGGGTGGTGCACCGCGACGTGAAGCCGGCCAACATCCTGCTCCGCCCGGACGGCGTCGCCAAGCTCGCCGACCTCGGCATCGCGACCGCGGCCCAGAGCACGAAGATCACGAAGAGCGGCATGGTCCTCGGGACGGCCTCCTACATGGCCCCCGAGCAGCTCGATGGGCAGCAGGCGGGGCCGCCGGCGGACATCTACGCGCTTGCCGCGGTGGCCTTCGAGGCGGCCTCGGGGCGCAAGGCCCGCACCGGCACGACGCCGATGGAGGTTGCCCACGCGGTGATCTCAGAGCAACCACCAGACCTGAGGGACGCCTTGCCGCAGGCGCCCGGCGCTGCCGCCGAGGCGATCGCCCGCGGGATGGCCCGGCGACCGGAAGATCGCCCCGCCTCGGCCGGCGAGTTTGCCGGCGCCTTGGAAAACGGGATGCGGGGGCAGCCAACGGCGTCTGCCACGACGGCAGCGCTCGGTGGCGATTCGGGAAAGACGGCTCGACGGCCCGCACCGAGTCCACCTCGCGATCAGCGCCCCCACCGCCCGCGCCGCCAGACCCCCTCCTGGCTCCCGGTCGCCGCCGTGGCGGTGGTGCTCTGCGTGCTGGCGGCCGTGGCTCTCACGGCGCTCGGGGGTGGAGGCGAGGATGGTGGTGCCGACACCGCACGGCGGTCAGACGGCGGGGGCGGGTCGGGCAGCGCTGGAGTGATCGGTGCCGAGGACGGGGGCGCGCCGGCGGCCGGAGGGGGCTCGCCGGGGGGAGGGGCGGCCGGCGACCCGGCCGCGCTCAACAGCCAGGGCTTCAGGCTCATGGGGCAGGGGCGGTACCGGGAGGCAATTCCGCTTCTCCAGCGGGCGGTCGCCGCGTATCCCGAGGGCTCGAAGGAGCTGACCTACGCCTTCGCCCTCTACAACCTCGGCAAGTCGCTGCGGCTCGCAGGCCGGCCCCGCGAGGCGGTCCCGATCCTCGAGCGGCGGCTGGGCATCCCGAACCAGAGGGGAACCGGGCGCCGCGAGCTGCAGGCGGCGCGCCGGGCGGCCGGCTGAGCCCGAGCCGATCAGCCGGGGGTCGGTCGTGCGTAGGCGCTCACGCCGTGGGCCGCCAAGCGTTCGCGCAAGGCGGCCTGGACGGCGGGCCACTCGGATGCGATCACGCTGTACCAGGCCGTGTCGCGCCAGCCATCGGGCACCCTCATGTGGCGACGGTGGATGCCTTCGAAGCGGGCGGGGAGCGCCTCCATCGCGCCGCGAGAGCGCGCGTTGCGCGCGTCGGTCTTCAGTTCCACGCGCTGGCAGCCGAGCTGCTCGAATGCTCGACCGAGCAGGAGCAGCTTGGTCTCGACGTTCGCGCCCGTGCGCCACCAGGGGCGCCCCAGCCATGTCCAGCCGATCTCGAGCCCGCCGTGCTCCGGACGGAGGGCCATGTAGCGCGTGCTGCCGATCGGTGCGCCGCTTGCCCGCTCGATGATCGCGAAGGCGCCCTCGGTCCCGCTTGCCGAGGCCGACAGTGCCTCCTGCATCCAGCGGTGAAAGCGCTCGGGCGTCTCGGCGGCGAAGGGAAAGGACGTGAGGTAGGGCCATACCTCGGGGTCACGACCGGCGGTGAGCAGCCCGGCCTCGTGCTCGGCCGCGAGCGGCTCCACCACGACCAGCTCGCCCGCCATCCTGCCGGTCAACTCGGCCCATCGGTCCATCGCGGCCTCTCTAGCCAAGCGGCGGAGGCCGGTCCCGCACGGGCTCGCCGGAGGCCGCCGGGGCGGAGGTCGGCTCGCCGGAGGCCGGCGCGCCGGAGGGGCGAGCCCCCGCCTGTAGCCGCTCGACCAGCTCGTCGAGCCTCAGCTCCTCGAGGCCCCTCCCAACCGCCTCGAGCTCGCCGGCGCACCACTCCACGAGCTCCCTGCCCTCCTTCACGAGCTCGAGGGTCTCCCGCAGGCCCGCCTCACCGGAGTCGAGGCGCTTGATGATCGCCTCGATCCGCTCGGCGGCGGTCTCGTAGCTACGCGGCTCCTGGTCGGTCACGGCTCGGGATCGCTCCTCTCGACGGTCGCGCGCACACGATCGTCATGGAAGCGGACGGACACCTCGCGCGCCGCGCGCGCCGCCCCGGCGCTGGTCACGAGCCCGCCCTCGGCGTCCTCGACGAGCGCATAACCGCGCTCGAGCGTGCGCTCCGGGTCGTGTGCGTCCAGCGCCAGGCGCAGCCGCTCGAGATCGCGCGCGCGGCGGGTGAGGCCGGAATCGCGCGAGCGGCCCAGATGCGCTCCGGCCGAGGCGAGCGAGATCACGGAACGGTCCCGCTCGCCGGCGGTGGCGGAGGCCTTCCGACCCAGTACGAGCAGGTGACGCCCCGCGCTGTCCCGTCGAAGGTCGACCCCTCGACGCCCCGAGGCGCGCAGCTCACGCAGCTTCTGGTGCAGCAGCGCGCGGTGGCGGGCCACGTGCTGGTCGGGCGCGCGGGACAGCTCGGCCAGTCGCCGGGCGCGCTCCACCACAGCGCGGTTGCCGCAGCTCCGGAGCCGGTCGGCGGCAGCGGCGATCGCGGTCCGCGCCTCGCCGGCGTGGATCCGCACCGTGGCCTCTGCGGCGTGCGTGGGGGTCGAGCAGCTGACCGCCGCCACGTCGTCGATCAGGGTGCGGTCGGTGTGATGGCCCACCGAGGCGATCACGGGGACCGCGAGCAGCGCCACGGTGCGGCAGAGCGTCTCGTCCGAGAACGCCATCAGGTCCATCACCGACCCGCCGCCACGCGCCACGACGATCACGTCGACGGCCCCGACCGCGGCGAGGTCCTGGAGCGCGCGGGTGATGAGGGGGGCCGCGCGACGATCCTGGACCGGCGCGAAGGCCCACACCAGGCGACCTTCCCAGCCCCGCCGCCGCAGCCCCGCGAGCACGTCGTCGCGCGCCTTGCCCCCCTCTCCGGTGACGACGCCGATCGAATGGGGGAGGGCCGCACGGTGAAGCGCCTTCTGAGGATGGAACAGGCCCTCGCCGTCCAGCCTTCGCCGGAGTCGCTCGATCTGGGCGAGCAGCTCCCCCTCGCCCGCAAGGCGCAGGGCCGTGGCGCGGAACGAGAACGACGGCGACGAGCTGGCGCTGCCGGGGTAGTAGTCGCAGCCGCCCGCCAGCACGACCTGCGCGCCGTTCTCGAGCCCGACGCCCGCCTGGTCGTAGTCGCTGCGCCACATCGCGCAGGGCAGTGCCCCGGCCGCGTCGCGCAGCTCGAAGTACACCGCCTTGGGGCGGATGCCCAGGTTCGACACCTCGCCGAAGACCTGCACGCGCGCCATCTCACGCAGCCGCGAGCGTAGCGCCGCCGCGTACTCGCCGACGGGAAACGGTCCCTTGAAGGCGCTTCCGTCGATCCCGGCGGGACGGTCGGCTTGCCGGCGGGGGGGCTGCATCAGCGGGGGGCCGAGAGGCCGTGCTACCCCGTCGCCGGCGGGTCTTCGCGCAGGCTCGGCATGGCGGGCTCGTCCATGCCCTCCTTGCCTCTGCGCTCACCGCCGAGGGCCACCTCGTCGAGCCGCGCGACCTCGCGCTCCCCCTCGACCCGGGCCGGGTGGCCGGCGGGCAGCCCCGCGATCAGCGTCGCGATGCGGTTGCGCAGGTGCATCGCGAAGTGCGGCGTGGAGGCACCCATGAGCTGGCGCACGTCCTCGACCGTCGGCTCGCGCTCGAGACGCCCGGGCTGCTCGTACTCGCTCATGCCTGCCGGAGGTTAGTCCCTGACACAGGTACGGGTGACGGTGCTCGACTTAGATGGTTGATTCCTTATTCCCGCACCCACGGATAGCCGGGCGCCGCGCGCGGCCGAAGCAGGTACTGGTAGTACCTGCGAGGGCGCGGGTGGCGCCCGGCGCAGGCATGGCGGGTTCTTGGTCTGGCGTGCCCCCGCGGGCACGTGAATTCGGAATCAACCACCTACGGCGCGTTTGACTGGACCTGGACGAGCTCGGTGACCTGGTCGAGCCGGGCCTGGGTGGGCACCGAGACCTGCTTGTCGTCGCCCAGGATCCAGACGCGGTTGTACACGGCCTGCCCCGGGTCGTCCTCAAACCCGGGCTGCACGCTTAGGAGGTATGCCTCCAGTGCCCTCGGCAGCTCCGCGGCCTCGTCGGTCAGAAGCAGCGGCGCGAACACCCCCTTGGTCGCCAGGGCGGCCGAGGCCGCCGCGTCGAGCGGCCGAGAGGTGCCCGCCAGCGTGAAGTTGAAGCCGGGCACGACCACGCCCCAACCAAAGCCGCCCTTCTCATAGCGGGCGAACTCGATCGCGTTCTCCACCGGGGTCGAGCCCTGGATGCGGTTCACCTTCCCGAGCTTCTTCAGCTCCCGCTCGACCTTCGGGGAGATGACCCCCTTCGGGCCCAGGATGAAGATGTTGGGCTTCGTGTGCTCCTTGAGCGCCGCGATCGTCGCGGCGGGAAGGGACTCCCTGCGCGTGAGCAGCACCGAATCGCCGGAGCGGGCTGCCCAGGCGGCCGCCGGCATCGCGAACTCGGCGCGCTCTCCGGAGGCCAGTACCACGTTGGCCGAGGGCTTGCCCTTCGCGGCGGAGAAGAAGCGGTCGATCGCAGCGGCGCGCTCGTAGGGATCCCGCCCCTCGATCACCGCGGTCTTGAAGCCGCTCGGCCTGGCGGGCTCGTCGCCGATGCGGATCACCTGCGCGTCCTTGGAGAGGTCCGACCCCTTCGGCTTCAGCCGGGCCAGCGTGTCCTTTGTCACGGAGGAGAGCTCGTCGCCGTCCGAGATCAGGAGCGGGGCTCCGATCGGGCGGGCCGAGAGCACGGAGGCGGTCACCCCCGCCTGCCAGTCGTCCTTGTCCACCAGCACGACGGCCGTCGGCCGCGCGCTCTCGCTCGTGCCGGGGAAGACGGCGCTGGCCACTCCTGCCGCGTCGGTCGCGGCGTCCCCGCCGCCGACGCGGATCGTGTTCTTGGTGGCCGTCGAGGGGAACCCCAGCTTCGCGGCCGCGTCCTCGTCCCCCGACCGCGTTCCGAGCTGTGGCGGGCTGCTCGGCTCGTCCCCGAGGCTGCAGCCCGAGAGCGCCGGGAGGGCGAGCGCGGCCACGAGCATCAGGGTCTTCACGCGCACAGGGCCGCACGATAGCCGTCGCGCCGGGCCGGGCGGGTCCGTAGGGGGCACGCGGAGTCGGGCGCAGCTACAATCCCGGTTGGTTGACGAGTCAGTCAATGTTGGTTTGAGCGGTCGGTCGCTGTGGCTGACCCCGGTCAGTTGGCCCGCCGGAGGGGCTGGGAAAGCTCTCCGGCCCGTACTGGAGGCAGACAGAGTGGATTTCAGTCTCACCGACGAACAGCTTGAGTTTCAGCAGGAGTGCCGCAGGTTCGCGGCCGAGGTCATCCGCCCGCTCGCCGATAGGTACGATCGCGAGCAGAGCGTGCCCTGGGAGGCGATCCGGGCCGCGCGGGAGTGGGGCCTTCACGGCGTCGACCACCTGATGCGGATGGGAAGCGATCCCGACGGCATGTTCGGCGTGATCTATGCCGAGGAGCTCCACTGGGGGTGCGCGGGCATCGCGCTGGCGATCACCGCCTCCAATCTGGCTGCCGCGGGCATCGCCGCCTCCGGAACGCCGGAGCAGGTGGCCAAGTGGGTTCCGGAGTGCTTCGGCGAGGGGGATGAGATCAAGCTCGGCGCGTACGCGGTGACCGAGGCCGGCGCCGGGTCGGACGGCAAGTCCCTGCGCACCACCGCCAAGCTCGATGACGACCAGTGGGTCATCAACGGCACCAAGGTCTTCATCTCCAACGGGGGGATCGCCGACGTGAACGTCGTCGTGGCCACCGTCGATCCCGACCTCGGCCACCGTGGGCAGGCCTCCTTCATCATCCCGAAGGGCACGCCCGGCCTCTCGCAGGGCAAGAAGGAGGACAAGATCGGCATCCGGGCCTCGCAGACCACGGAGATCGTGCTCGAGGACGTGCGGGTTCCGATGGACCACCTGCTGGGCGGCAAGGAGAAGCTCGACCGCAAGCTCGAGCGGGCGCGCTCGGGCCACAGGTCCGGCCCATCGGGTGCGCTTGCCACCTTCGAGATCACGCGGCCGATGGTCGGGGCTTCGGCGCTCGGGATCGCCCGGGCGGCCTACGAGTACACGCTCGACCATCTCGAGGGCAAGTCCGACGAGGGCGGCGCTCTGCTCGAGCAGCAGCACGTGCAGCAGACACTCGCGGACGTGGCGACCGAGATCGAGGCCTCCCGACTGCTCGTGTGGCGCGCCGCCTGGATGGGCCGCAACGGCGTGCCTATGACCGGCGGCCAGGGCTCGATGTCCAAGCTCAAGGCCGGCGACGTGACGATGTGGGCCACCACCGTCCTGATGGACCTCGTGGGCGAGTACGCCCAGAGCACCGAGTGCCCCCTTGAGAAGTACTTCCGTGACGCCAAGATCTACCAGCTCTTCGAGGGCACGGCACAGGTCCAGAGGCTCGTGATCTCGCGGATGCAGCGCCAGGATCATCAGGAGGGGCTGGTGGCCGCCGCCGAGGTGCTCCAGCAGGCCCCCGGCACCGCCACCGGCGACTCGATCGAAGGCGGCAAGGAGCCGGCCCCGGCCTGACGCGGCGTACAGCCCGCGCGCTCCGTTCAGAATGAGCGCGTGGGGTTCTCGTTCGACCCGGCCGTGATTGCCCTCCTGCTCGGGGCGGGGACCCTTTACGTGCGCGCTGTCCGGGTCCTGGCGCGGCGCGGCTATGCGGTGCCGCTGCGCCAGCAGACTGCCTGGCACGCCGGCGTGGGGCTCACGGCGGTGGGCCTGCTGTCGCCGATCGACGGCCTCGGCGAGGAGCTCCTGAGCGCCCACATGGCGCAGCACCTGCTGATCGCGGACCTGGCTGCGCCCCTCCTGCTGATCGGGATCCGTACGCCGGTCTACGCCTTCCTGCTGCCACGCCCGGTGCTCGTGCCCCTGGCCCGCCGCACCCACCTGCGGCGTGGCTTCCGATGGCTGCGGCAGCCACTCGTGGCGATCCCGGTCTGGGTGTTGATCCTCTACGGCTGGCACTTCTCGTTTGCCTTCGAGGCCGCCCTGCGCAGCCCGTTCGTCCATGCGCTCCAGCACGAGTCGTTCCTGCTCGGCGCGGGGTTGGTCTGGTGGTCGGTGATCGAGCCCAGGCGGCGGCGGCTGCCCGGCGACCTCTGGAAGGTCCCCTACCTGCTCGGCGCGCGCGTCTCGGGCATGTTCCTCGGGATGGGGTTCATCCTGCTACGCACCCCCGCGTACGGCGAGCTCTACGGCCGCACCGCCCCGGATCACGGCTTCTCGCCCCTCACCGACCAGCAGCTCGCCGGCGGCATGATGCTCGGACTCGACCTGCTTGTCATGCTGTTCTGCGTGGGCTTCTTCTTTCACCGCTCGGCACAGGACGCCGAGCGGTCCGAGCGCCGCGAGCGCGCCGCGGCGGTGTCCGGTTGAGACGGGCGGCCGGCGCCATGACGGTGTGCGCCGCGCTGGCGCTGGCAGGCTGCAGCCTCACCGGGGGCGAGGATCCGGAATCGCCCGGCGACGGGACAAAGAAGCCCGGCGTACGCACGGCTCCTCCATCCGACGCGCGGCCGAAGGCGGACGAGCCCGAGGAGGCGGGTCCGATCCGCGCATGGAACGCCGCGCTCAACGCCGGCGAGTTCGAGAAGGCGGCCTCCTACTTCGCGGCGGGGGCGATCGTCGAGCAGATCGACGAGATCCGGCTGCGTGACCGCCGGGCGGCGATCGCCTTCAACATGAGCCTGCCGTGCCGCGCCGAGGTCACCGACGTGGATGACGAGGGGCGCACGACGCTGGTGGCCTTCCGGCTCCGCCCCGGTCGTGGCGGTGCCTGTCGCGGAGGGGGTATCGCCCGCGTCCGGTTCCGCGTGCGGGAGGGCAAGTTCAGGGAGTGGCGCCAGCTGACCGCGCCCACGGGGCCGCCTGGCCAGAGCGCCTGAGGGCGTCGCGCGCCTGCACGGAGGCACTACTCTACGGATCGACCGGAGCACGGACCCACGAGAGATGGAGAAGGAGGCTGGCATGGCAGGTCTCGGCGGACGGATGTCCACAGTGATCAAGGCCAGGATCTCGAAGATGCTCGATCGGGCCGAGGATCCGGG
>JBPCJI010000048.1:0-22480 GCA_051005475.1 Thermoleophilaceae bacterium | reverse complement strand
CGACGGGCACCGGCAGGGAGACGTGGTCGCCCAGGCCTGCCCGCTCGTAGGCGGCGGCGGCGGCGCGGCGCGCGGCGTTCCAGCCGTCGAGCTCGGGCAGCAGGATTCGCAACGCGGCCGCCTGCAGCTCGTCGAGCCGGCTGTTGTAGCCCAGCTCGAGGAACGTGGTCTTGTCCTCCGAGCCGTGGAAGCGCAGCCGCCGGGCGCGCCGCGCCACGTCGTCGTCGTCGGTCACGATCGCCCCACCGTCGCCGAGGCACGGCAGGTTCTTCGACGGGAAGAAGGAGAAGGTGGCGGCGTGCCCCAGCGCCCCCGCCCGCTTGCCGTGCAGGGTGGCTCCCGCAGCCTGCGCGGAGTCCTCGAGCACCGGCAGGCCGAGCTCACGCAGCTCGGGCACCGGAGCGACGTTTCCGAACAGGTGCACCGGGACGATCGCCTTCGTCCGTGGGGTGATCGCCGCCCGGACCGTCTCGGCGGTGACGCAGAAGGTCTCCGGATCGATGTCGCAGTAGACGGGCGTGGCCCCCGCGTTCACCGTGGCCTCGACAGTGGCGTAGAAGGTGAAGGACGGGCACACCACCTCATCGCCCGGCTCGACGCCGAGCGCGCGGAGCGCGATCGTGATCGCGTCGGTCCCGTTGGCCACCCCGACGCAGTGCTCGGTGCCGAGATAGGCGGCGAACTCACGCTCGAAGGAGCTGACCTGCGGCCCGAGGATGTAGCTTCCTCCCCGGATGACCTCGCCGAGCGTCTCGGTGAGGCGAGGCATGTAGCGGTCCAGGCTGGTGGCAAAGAGTGGGACGGCCACAGGGGCCGCTACCCTACTCGGCTCCTGTGCTCCTCCTTGCCTCGATCACCGACCCGATCGTCGAGGTGGCCACCGACGTCGTCGCGGAGCTCGGCCTGCTCGGCATCTTCGTTCTCATGCTGCTCGAGTCGGCCTGCATCCCGGTGCCGAGCGAGGCCACCATGCTGTTCGCGGGCTTCAACGTCTCGGATGGTGAGTACTCCATGTTCGCGGCCGTCGCGGTGGGCTCGGTCGCCAACCTGGTCGGCTCCTGGATCGCCTACGCGGTCGGCTATTACGGGCGCGTGGACCTGCTCGAGAAGCACGGAGGGAAGCTGCACATCAGCAAGAGCCACCTCGCGTGGGCGGACCGCTGGTTCGAGCGCCACGGCGACGCCACCGTCTTCTTCACCCGCATGTTGCCGATCATCCGGACGTTCATCTCGCTACCGGCCGGCGTCGCGCGGATGCCCTTCTGGCGCTTCAGCGTGCTCACGCTCGCCGGCTGCGTGCCCTGGGTGTTCATGCTCACCTTCATCGGCAGGGAGGCGGGGGACAACTGGGAGAAGTGGAAGGACTCGCTGCACTACGTGGACTACGCGGTGGCGGCCATGATCGTCCTGGGCGTGGGCTACCTGATCGTGCGCCGCCGCCGCAACGGACCGCCGGGAGAGACGGCCACGGAAACCGCCTGACGCGCGCGGTGACAGAGCCCATCCTTGACGGAAGGTGGCCGGATCCGGCGATCGGTCCTAGGCTGGCAGCTGCACCCAATGGCCAACCCCGAAGTGATCCCACCCACCGACCGGCCCGAGCGGCGGCGCTCGCGGCGCCCAACGCCGCTCGGCGGGGCCGGCGATCCGCTCGAGCTGCTGCTCTCCCACCTCCAGGGTCTGGTGCGCGTGGACGCCGCCGTCTTCCTCGTGGTCGACAGCGAGCGCACCCGCATCGAGCCCGCGGCGCAGTGGTTCGCCTCAGCGGCCATCCACGAGGCGATCGAGCCGGCGCTCCGACGCCCGTACGACAGGGAGGTGCCGGGGCTCGTCGAGGTGGCGCTCGAGCGCGGCCGGCCGCTGCTGCTGCCGCGCATCGAGGACTGGGAGGCCGCGCCCACGCTGGTTGCGCAGTTCGAGCGCCACGCCGGGAGTGAGGACACCGCGCGCCTATGGGAGATCTTCCGTGGCGCATCGGTGATCGCCTGCCCGGTACGCACGCCGATCGGCCACAGCCTGGGCGTGCTGGTCGTGGCCTCGGCGGATCCCGAACGGCCGCTGCGAAAGAGGGACCTCCGCCTGATCGAGGTTCTCTCCGCCCTGGCGGCGCTGGCGCTCGAGCGCTCACAGCTACTCGCAGCGGAGGCCGCACGGGGCCGTCAGGAGATGCTCCTCAAGCGCGCCTCCGAGGGCATATCCGGCTCGCTTGAGAGCGAGGAGGTCTACGCCAGGGTGGTGGAGCACGCCGTGAGGCTCACGAGAGCCGACCACGGCCTCCTGAGCCGCCTGATGCCGGGATCCTCACGCCTGATCGCCGCGGCGAGCTCGGGGCGTGCAAGCGAGGTGAGCATGGAGGCCGGCGTGCTGGGCGAGGTGGCGCGCACCCGGGCCGCGTGCTTGCGCGACAATACGATGCACGCACCGGTCGCGCTCGGTCCGCGCCTCTTCGGCGTCCTGTCGGTGGCTCGCGACGAAGGCCCCGCCTTCGACGAGGAGGTGCTCGACCTGCTCCAGCGGCTGGCGCGGATCGCCGCCGCCTCCATCGCCAACGCGATCGACTTCGAGCGCGAGCGCCGCATCGCCCGGGCGCTGACGCGCGGCTTCGTGCCGGAATCGCTCCCCGAGACACCGGGGTACGACCTGGGGCTTCTCTACGAGCCGGCCGACAGCAAGCCCACAGGAGGCGATCTGTACGGGGTCTGGTCGCTGCCCAGCGGCCAGGTGGCCCTGCTGGTGGGAGACGTCGCGGGAAAGGGCGTCGAGACCGCTGCCCTGAGCGCGATGGCGAGGTTCTTCATCGAGGCGAGGAGCTGGGACTGCGATCGCCCCGGCACGGTGCTGGCCCAAGCCAACACGATGCTGGCCAGCAGGCTGCCCGCCGACACGTTCGTGACCGCCTTCTTCGCACTGCTGACCCCGGACTGCGTCCACTACGCCAACGCCGGCCACCTTCCGCCGGTGGTGCTGCGCGCGGACCAGCGGGTTGAGCAGGCCGGCTGTCAGGACCTGCCACTGGGCATCGAGGAGTCCTCCTCCTACGAGGACTGCCGGATCGAGTTCGCGCCGGGTGACCTGATGGTCGGCTTCACCGATGGACTCGTGGAGGCCCGCCGGGCCGGCGAGCTATTCGGCGACAAGCGCCTCCAGGAGGCGATCGCGAAGGCGAGCGGCACCGCCCCCGACCTCGACAGTCTCGTGCGGATGCTCTACGACGACGTGCACCGGTGGGCGGGCGGACTGAGCGACGACGCGGTGGCCCTCGCCGTTCGCCGCCGGGCATCCTGACGACCGACTGACGGTTGCTGTTGAATGGCCGCGATGGCCGACTCCGCCTACGCCCGCGCCGGAGTGGACACCGGCCTCGCCGGCAGCGGGGTGGCGGCGCTGGTGGACATCCTGCGCACGATCGACAGCGGCCGGGAACGGCGGTCGTTGCTCGGTTCGGGCCACTACGCGGCCGTGATGCGCCTGGCCGGGAACACCGGGCTGGCCCTCTCGACCGACGGGGTCGGGACGAAGCTGATCGTGGCCGAGCAGCTCGGCCGCTTCGACACCGTCGGGATCGACTGCATCGCCATGAACGTGAACGACGTCGTCTGTGTCGGCGCCGACCCGATCGCGGTGCTCGACGACATCGCGGTCGAGGAGGCCCGGGACTCGGTGCTCGCCGCGATCGGGGTCGGCCTCAAGGCCGGCGCAGAAGACGCCGGGGTCGAGATCCCCGGTGGAGAGCTGGCGGTGGTGCCCGAGCTGATTCGCGGCCATCCGTCGCCCAACGGAATCGACCTCGTGGGGATGTGCGTGGGGCTGGTCGACCTCGACGGGACCGTGACCGGGGCGGCGATCGAGCCCGGTGACGCGGTCATCGGGCTGCCGGCGAGTGGGGTCCACTCCAACGGCTTCACGCTGGCCCGCAGCGCGCTGGCGGATCTGCACGAGGCGCCCGTCGAGCTCGGCGGCGCGTCGGTGGGCCACGCGCTCCTCGAGCCGACCGTCATCTACGTGCGGGCGGTTCGAGAGCTGCTCGGATCCGGTGTCGAGGTGCGCGGCCTGGCCCATATCACCGGAGAGGGGCTGCTGAACCTGCTCCGCCTGCAGGCGGAGGTGGGCTACCGCATCGACCGCCCGCTTCCGGTCCTGCCCATCTTCGACCTGATCGCCGCACGATCCGGTGTGGCGGTCGCGGAGATGTACGAGGTGTTCAACATGGGCTGCGGCTTCTGCTGCGTGGTGCCCTCCGGGCAGGCGGATGCCGCGGTGGGCCTGCTCTCCGAGCGCCACCCCGGCGCCGCGGTCATCGGCGAGGCCACGGAGCGCAGCGGAGTGGTGGAGCTTCCCCGCGTGGGCCTGGAGGGGCACGGGGGCCGGTTCGGCCCCGTTTGAGCCACGAGGGCGGGCGCCTCAGACCGGCTCCCACAACCTGTCGCTGCCCACCGGCACCGGGCGCACCCGCCAGTCGAGTGCGAGCTGAGCAAGCGCCGCGTCCACCCGCGGGACAGGCAGGTCGCACACGGCGGCCACCTCGGGGGTCGCCATGCGGCCGAAGCCGGCGAAGGCTGCCATGACATCCGGCCGGGGCTCGGCCGAGGGCTTTGCGCCCGCGGCGAGCGCCGCCTCCCGCATCGCCGCGTAGGGGCGAAAGCCGCAGGTCCACTGGTCCGCTCCTTCTCCCTGGAAGCGGAAGGCGGGAAACGGCACGCGCTCCTCGCCCACCGGCTCGGAGCAGCGCACCTTGCCGGCGCGGCGCACCACGTCGGGGACGTCGCGGGCCTCGTCGAGGTCCTTCCCGAACGCCTCCACGATGGCGTGCGAGGAGAGGTCGATCCGGAACCGCTCGGGGTCGAGGCGGGCGCCGCGCGCCGCCTCGACGAGCGCCTCCGTGGTGTCGAGCTTTCGGCGCAGGGCCACGATCCCTTCGCGCAGCGCGCGCAGGTAGCCCGCAGCGGCCGCCGGTCCCTGCTCCTGCGCCGCCTTGACCGCCATGCACGCCGGATAGCTCGACCGGATCGGCCCCTCGAACCAGACCCGCGGGTCCGTGGGCATGCCGCTTTCGCCGGACGCATCGAGCCACTGGCGCACCATCCCCTCGGGGCCGAGCTCACGGGCGAGGCCGCCCATCACGAAGGTCCATTCCAGCTCGTCGCCGAACTCCACCATCAGCGCGCGAACGCCCGGCTCGACCGCCCACGACCAGACGCAGGCAGGATCCGTGATGCACCGTACGCGAACAGCCATCCAACAGCGCACAATACGCAGCCAGTGATAGGCACTCTCCTAAACGACCGCTACCGCCTGGAGGAGCAGATCGGGTCCGGCGGGATGTCGACGGTCTACCGCGCGTACGACCCGACGCTCGAGCGCTGGGTGGCCATCAAGCTGATGCACAGCGACATTCGCTCGGACCCCGACCAGCTCGAGCGCTTTCGCCGCGAGGCACGGGCGGTGGCGCGACTCTCCCATCCCCACGTGGTCACCGTGATCGACTTCGGCGAGGACGACGGCACCCCCTACATCGTGCTCGAGTACATCGAGGGCGAGACGCTCAAGGAGCGGATCCGGCGGATGGGCAGGCTGCCGGTGGCCGAAGCCGTGGCCTACGCGATCGAGGTCGGGCGCGCGCTGTCGGCCGCGCACGCCGAGCGACTCGTGCACCGCGACGTGAAGCCCCAGAACGTCCTGATCGACCTGGAGGGGCGGGCCAAGGTCACGGACTTCGGCATCGCCCGCTCCCTCGAGGTGCAGGGGCTCACCGCCCCCGGGCGGGTGCTCGGAACCACCGACTACGTGGCCCCCGAGCAGGCCCTGGGACACGACGTGACCGAGCAGTCCGACGTCTACTCGCTCGCCGTCGTGCTGTTCGAGATGCTCACCGGCGAGGTGCCGTTCAAGGCCGAGAGCCAGGTGGCCGTGGCCATGAAGCACGTGCGCGAGGCGCTGCCCGACGTGCAGCGCCTGCGGCCCGAGGTGTCCTCCGCGCTGGCCGCAGTGGTGGACCACGCGGGCGCCAAGGAGACCGCCCACCGCTATCCCACCGCGGCCGACATGGTGAGGGACCTCGAGGAGGTGCTCGCGATCGAGGTGGCCCGCTCGGGCGAGGCGGGCGGCGAGGCCACCACGGTACTGCGCGCGCTTCCCGGGGAGACCGCGGACTTCGTCCCCGTCAGGCTGCGAAACCCACGGCGCTGGGTCCTCACGCTGCTGCTGGTCGGACTGCTCGGCGGCACTGCCGTCGCGGTTCTGGCGAGCCGCACGGAAAAGGGGCCCGGTGCCGCCGTGACCCCGCGCGCCAGCGGCCTCACACGCGTCCAGTTGGCCGGCGGGGCCGCCGACGACTACGACCCCCAGAGTCAGGATCGCGAGGAGTCCCCGGATGCCACCCAGAACGCCATCGACGGCAACCTGAGCACGGTCTGGGACACCGAGCGCTACCGGGTAGACTTCCAGAGCCTCGGTAAGGACGGCGTCGGGCTCTACGTTGACGCGGGCCAGGCGGTGGCCGCGCGGCGGATCGACCTCGCGACTCCGACACCCGGCTTCACGGCCTCCGTCTATGCGGCAAACGACGTGCCCGGGGACATCGACGGCTGGAGCAAGGTGAGCGACGACACGCAGGTGGACCAGGACGAGCGCATCAGGCTCGACACTCAGGGAAAGCGCTTGCGCTACTACCTCGTCTGGATCACCCGGCTGCCGGAGGGCGACAAGGCGGCGATCGCCGAGCTGACGCTCCGGCGATAGGAACCACCAGGGGGAGGAGCGCAGCCCGATCGTACGCGGGAGGAGCGCAGCCCGATCGTCGATCGGGCGAGCACCGCACCGATGTTCTCCTCGGGCGAGCACCGCACCAGACCATCAGCGGCGCTCGCGCGCGTGGCGCTCGAGCGCCAGCTCCACGAGCCGGTCGAGCAGGCGCGGGTAGGACAGCCCGCTCGCCTCGAAGAGCTTCGCGTAGACGCTTGTCTGCGTGAACCCCGGGATCGTGTTCAGCTCGTTCAGCAGCACGCGCGGGTGCCCGCGCGGATCCTCTACGAAGAAGTCGCAGCGGGCCATCCCCGCGCAGCGGACGCGGGTGAACACGTCCACAGCCATGGCTCGCACGTGTTCGAGCGCCGACTCGGGGAGCCGAGCGGGCACCACGAGCTCCATCCCCCCCGGCCGGTATTTGGCCCCGTAGTCATACCAATCGCCCTCCAGCACGATCTCGCCCGGCAGCGAGGCCTCGGGTGCCTCGTTGCCGAGCACCGAGCACTCGACCTCCATGCCGTGCGCCATGGCCTCCACGATCGCCAGGGGGTCCTGGTCGAAGGCCGCCTCAAGCGCGGCGGGGAGCTCCTCTGCGGCGGCTACCTTCGAGATGCCCAGCGACGAGCCCATCCGGGCGGGCTTCACGAAGACCGGCAGCCCCAGGCCGGCGAGCGCGGCGGTGTCGTCCCCCTCCCGCACCGCGGCGTAGCCGACCTGTGGCACGCCGGCGCTCTGCATCAGGTCCTTGAAGACCACCTTGTCCATGCACACCGCGGAGGCGAGGACCCCCGCGCCCGCGTAGGGCACGTCGAGCGCTTCGAGGAGTCCCTGCACGGTGCCGTCCTCGCCGTAGGGCCCGTGGAGCACGGGGAAGGCGACCTCGCAGTCGAGCAGGCCGCCCGCCGGGCGCAGCGTGACCGGCTCTCCACCGTGGGTCCAGCGCCCCTCGCGCGAGATCTCCACCGCCACCGCCTCGTGGCCGGCCTCCGTCAACCCGGCCCTGACCGCCGCGGCGGAGGCAACCGACACCTCGTGCTCACTCGAGCGGCCTCCTTCGAGGACGGCGACCCTCACTGGACGGGGGGCGTCGGCGGGGGTGTCGGATCGGGTGCCGGATCGGGCTCCTCGAAGCGCCCGACGATCAACACGACGCTCCTGCCCCTCTCCACCTCCACCTCGGCGCCGGGCCGCTGTACGAGCACGGTCCCGTCCTCCTTCTCGACATCGGTGGAGCGCTCGCGCACGGTTCCCTCGAGCCCGGCGGCCCGCAACATCCTCAGCGCGTCCCCCTCGGCCAGCCCCTCGACGTCGGGAACGCTCACCTTCTGGGTGCCCTCCTTCTGGGTGCCCTCGGACACGGTGATCGTCACGCGGTTGCCGGCGTCGAGCTTTGATCCCTCCCCGGGCGACTGCGCGATCACCTCGTCCTTCGGCTTGTCGGAGGCCTGCACTTGGACCTGGACGGTCAGCCCCTCACGGTCGAGGCGCGACTCTGCCGACTCGCGCGAGAGGCCGACCACGTTTGGCACCGTGATGCGCTCCGGGCCGGAGCTCACGAACAGGCGCACGCGGGATCTGCGGTCCACCTCGGTGCCGTCGGCGGGCGATGTGCCCACCGCGAAGCCCTTCTTGACCTCGGTCGAGGGCTGGGGGTCGGCCGTGACCTTGAGGTCGGCCTTCTCGAGCTCCTTGAACGCGCGCTCCTCGGGCAGGTTTCGCACCGAGGGGACGCGTACCTTGCCGGGGCCGCGGGAGACGGCCAGCGTGACCGTGTCCTCCTTGGCAGCCTGCTCCCCCGGGTCAGGGTCCTGACGAAGCACGCTGTCCTCGCTCGCGAAGCTTCGCTCTCGCTCGATCCTGACGGTCTCGAACCCGGCCTTGTCGAGCCTCTCACGGGCGTCGGTGACGTTGAGCCCGACGACCTTCGGAACGTCCACCTGCTCGGGCCGTGAGAAGGCGTAGGCCATCACCCCGATGAGCGCCAGCACGAGCAGGGCGAGCGCAACCGCGGGCCAGCGCCGCCGGTGGTAGGCCTCCTCGAGCGGCGGCTCGGTGATGACGGGCGCGACGGTGCGCACCTCCGTGACCGGTCGATCGGTCGCCGGGCCGGGAAGCGCTGCGAAGACCGCCGTGCTCTGGGTCAGCGGCGCGCCCTCGCCGTGGGCCTCGACGTACGGGCGGCACGCCTCGAGTGCCCCGGCGAAGTCCTCCCCGCTCTGCCAGCGGGCCGCTGGATCCTTGGCGAGCGCGCCCATCACGACCGATTCGAGGTTCGGCTCGATCGCCAGGCCGTCCCCGGACATCGGGGGCGGTGGCGCGGACAGGTGCTTGAGCGCGATCGAGACAGCGCTGTCGCCCTCGAACGGGATCCGACCGGTGAGCAGCTCGTAGAGCATCACGCCGATCGAGTAGAGGTCCGAGGCGGCGGTGACGGGGTGGCCCTGGGCCTGCTCGGGGGAGAGGTACTGGGCGGTGCCCATGATCGAGCCGGTCTCGGTCATCTCCGAGGCGCCCGCGCGAGCGATGCCGAAGTCGGTCACCTTGGCGTGACCGCCGTCGTCGACGATGACGTTGTGGGGCTTGAAGTCCCGGTGGATCACGCCGTTGCGGTGGGCAAAACCCGCGGCCTGGAGAATCTGCACCCCGAGGTCGATCACCCGTAGCTGGTCTATCGGCGCCTCGTCGACCACGACTTCCTTGAGCGTGCGTCCCTGCAGGCACTCCATCGCGATGTAGTAGGTGCCGTCGTACTCGCCACGGTCGAAGACCCCCACGACGTTGGGGTGCTGAAGCCCCGCGGCGGACTTCGCCTCGCGCCGGAATCGCTCCACGAACTCAACGTCCTGCGCAAAGCGGCGGTGGAGCATCTTGAGCGCCACCTCCCGCCCGAGGTGGGTGTCCTCGGCCCGGTACACGTCGGCCATGCCGCCGGACCCGATCCGTCCGAGGATCCGGTAGCGGCCGTCGACCACGCTGTCAACGGCCACCTCGGTCACCGGCCCCCACCCTCTCCCAGGAGCGCTTCGAACACACGTTTGGCCAGCGGCGCCGCCTCCGTGCCTCCCTGACCCTGGGTCCGCTCGATCGTCACGGCCACGGCCATGCGAGGGCGGTCGACGGGGGCAAAGCCGATGAACCACGCCTGGTTGGCCGTGGCGTTGTCCACCTCGGCGGTGCCCGTCTTGCCGCCCACCGTGATGCCGGACAGCGCGGCGGCCGTGCCGGTGCCCTCCTTCACCACGTTGCCCATCATCTCAGCGAGCTGAAGCGCCGCCTTCTCGGACATCACGGTGGACTGCTCCTCGGGCTCGACCCTCTCCTCCACGCGGCCATCCTTGCCGACGACCTTCTCGGTGAGGGCCGGGCGCATCAGCTTCCCGCGGTTCCCGACCGCGGCGGCCACCATCGCCATCTGGAGGGGACTCACGAGGATCGCCCCCTCCGAGCCGCCCTGCCCGATGGCCACGCGACCGACGTCGAAGCCCCCATCGCCGTCGAGCACGCGCCCTCGCGCGTCGCGCACGCCGCTCGCGCTCATCTGCGAGTCTGGATAATCCAGCGGCGGGTCCTGGTTGAAGCCGAAGCGCTCCATGTAGTTCACGAGCGTGCCGCGCCCAACGCGCTCGCCGACCTGCGCCCAGACGGTGTTGACCGAGTTCGTCAGTGCGTCCGTGAGCGAGATCGGGCCGAAGTTCTGACCGCCCGAATTGGCGAGCGGGACCCCACTCACGGGACGCGGGGAGGAGCCGTCGACGATCGACTGCGGGTTGAACTTCCCGCTGTCGAGGGCGGCGGCGGCCGTCACGACCTTGAAGGTCGAGCCGGGCGGGTACTGCGACTGGGTGGCGCGGTTGAGCAGGGAGAGCTCCTTGAAGCGGGTCGGCACGTCGTTGGGGTCGTACTCCGGCACGCTCACCATCACGCGCACGCGCCCGGTCTGTGGCTCCATCGCGACGATCGAGCCCTTGCGCCCGCCGAGCGCCGCGAGCGCCTCACGCTGGCCTTTCGGGTCGAGCGTGGTGGTCACGTCCTGTCCCTCGCGGTCCTTGTTCTGGAGCTGACTGAAGATCGAGCCGAACTCGCTCTCCTTCCCGGTCAGCTCGTCGTTACGCGAGCGCTCGAGGCCGGCGCGTCCCTTCGAGAGGAAGTTGTAGCCCACCGCGTGGGAGAAGAGCGCGCCCGCCGGGTAGTTGCGGGTGAACGTGCGTCGACTGCCCGAGCCCCGGCCCACGCTGCGGGCCAGCACCGAGCCGTCACGCGCCAGGATCAGCCCGCGCGGGGTCCGCTGCTCCTCGATCAGCGGGCGGCGGTTGGAGGGCTCCTCCTCGAGGCTTCCGGCCTCGAACACCGTCCAGCGCGAGGTGAACACGATCAGCGTGGCGAAGAGCAGCATGAAGAGGCCGAAGAGCTGGATGATCTGGCGGTTCACACCAGGCCTCCCTGCAACCGGCCGCGGTCTTCGCGCGCACGGGCGGACACGAGCAGCAGCAGCGCCAGGATCACCATGTTTGCGAGGATGGAGCTACCTCCGTAGGACACGAACGGAAGCGTGACGCCGGTCAGCGGGATAACGCGCGTAACGCCGCCCACGATCACGAATACCTGCAGCGCCAGCACCGAGGTGAGGCCGGCCGCCAGCAGCTTCGAGAACCCGTCGCCCGCCAGGAGCGCCGTCTTGAACCCGCGGGCGGCGAACAGGAGGTAGACCAGAACCAGCCCCGCGGCTCCGAACAGCCCGACCTCGTCGACGATCACCGCGTAGATCAGGTCCGTGTGTGCCGCGGGCAGGATGCTCCCGCCGTCCGGCAGCTCGAGCAGCGCCTGGCCGAAGCCTTGGCCGAAGAGCCCGCCGTCGGCCTGGGCGAACAGCGACTGGGCGATCTGATAGCCCTCGTCGTCCACGACCTTGGGGTCGAAGGGGTCGAGCCAGATGTCCACCCGCTCCTTCACGTGGCTCACGTTGTTGGCGAAGAAGGTCGCCCCGCCGAGGAACATCGTGGCGCCCACGCCGATCAGCGAAAGCCGTGCCGTGGCCACGTAGAGCAGGGCCAGGAAGCCGCCGAAGAACATCAGCGAGCTGCCGAGGTCGCGGATGAACAGCAGCATCAGCATCGCCATCCCCCAGATCAGCAGCAGCGGCCCGAAGTGCTTCAGCGAAGGCCGCTCTCGCATGATCGCCATCAGCGAGGCGGCGAAGACGGCGAGCAGCACGGTCGCGGCCGGCCCCAGGCCGAGAACGAGGACCACGAGCACGACGGCGGCCGCCGTGCCTCCGAAGAGCAACAGCTGCCGCGCGAACGGGAGCGGGCGCAGCCTGGCCCTCACCAGCATGTCCCCGGTGTCCCGGAGGTAGCTCGCGAGGAAGATGATGATCGCGATCTTGGCGAACTCCGCCGGCTGGAACTGGATCGGCCCGACCTTCACGGCCAGGAAGGCGCCGTTGACCTGCCCGCCGATGCCGGGGAGGCGGGGCATCAGCAGCAGCGCGATGGCGGCCACCGCGATCGTGTACCGGTAGCGCTCGAGGACGTGGAAGTCGCGCAGGAACAGGACCGTGGCGCAGAAGAGGGCCAGCCCGATCACGAACCACTGCGCCTGCTCCCGCGCGAGCTCGGCGTCGATGCGGTAGATCATCACCAGACCGAACGCCGCCAGCGACGCCGCCAGCGGGAAGAGATAGGGGTCCGCGTCCGGCAGCCGGGCGCGGATGAACAGGTGGGCAAACACGCAGCAGCCGAGGAAGAAGAGGCCGTAGGTCGCGGTGGCGTCGCTCACGTTCGCGGTGCGCGTGAGCAGGACCGCCGCAAAGCCCGCCGATACGAGGAGCGATACGGGAATGAGTCCGAGCAGCTCGCGGGTGCGCGCGCTCACTCGCGAGCCCTACCCCGGTCGAGCGTCCCCCGCTCGAGCTGGCGCACCAGGTCCTCGCCGTCCCTCCGGCTGCGCCATTCGTGATCGAGCAGCCGGTCGACCCGCCGGGCGCCGACCGTGCGTGCCGGAACGCCGCTGGTGTACTCGGCGGTGTAGAGCTCCAGCCCGAGCGGCAACTCGTAGGGAAGCCCGCGGTAGAGCGTGATCAGCCCCCCGTCATCCGTGCCGACGAAGTAGACCTGGCGCGCCCCCACGTAGAGCCCTCCGCAGACCGCCGTCGCCAGCGCGGGGTTCGCCAGGGCGCCCAGGGCGCGGCGCGGGCCCGATCGCCGCTTTGCGGCGGCCGCGGGCCTGCGCGGCGCGGCTGTCCTCGGCGCCGCCGGCTCGCTGGTCGGCGCACCCACCACCGCAGCACGCTCCTGCTCCTCGACCGCGGTCCGGACGTCATCGGCCGTGAGCCCCTGGTGGATCGTCTCGCCGGACGAGAGCGCCGACTCTCCCGGTGCCCCCTCGGGATCCTCCTCCACCCGGAACAGCACCACCGTGATGTTGTCCTTGCCGCCGCTCTGGTTGGCGGCGCGCACGAGGGCCTCCGCCGCCTCCCGGAGCGGGGGGGTGCCGCGCAGGATCCCCGCGATCTCGCTCTCGGAGATCATCCCCGTCAGACCGTCGGAGCAGAGCAGGTACACATCGCCATCCCGGGCGGCGTGGCTGTGGGTATCCACCTCGACCTCGGCCTCGGGGCCGAGCGCGCGCGTGATGATCGAGCGTTGCGGGTGGTTCTCGGCGGCCTCCGGGGTGAGCTGGCCACTGCGCACGAGCTCGGCCACGAGCGAGTGGTCGTGGGTGAGCTGCTCCAGTGCGCCCTCGCGGAAACGGTACGCGCGGCTGTCTCCCACGTGCCCCACGCTCACGTCGCGGCCCTCGACGATCGCGGCGGTGGTGGTCGTGCCCATCCCGGCACGTGACTGGTCGCGTTCCGCCAGCTCGTAGATCTGGCGGTTTGCCTCGCGGATCATGCGGGTGAGGCGCTCTTCCGGCGTGCCGGGATCCCGGTCGCCCGCCTCGAGCACCTCGACGGCCATCTTCGATGCCACCTCGCCGGCCTGGGCGCCGCCCATGCCGTCGGCGACGGCGAACAGCGACCCGCAGACATAGTTGTCCTCGTTGGCCTCCCGCTGCCTGCCGACATCGGTCAGGCCCGCATGTTCGACGACTCGCAGGGGCACCACTACTCCTGGTAGCGGTATTCGCTGTCGCCGATCCGGATCACGTCCGCCACCTTGAGCCGCTCGGCGCCGCGCAGCCGGCGCCCGTTCAGATAGGTCCCATTCGTGGAGCCCATGTCCTCCACGTTCATGTAGTCGCCCCGTGAGTAGACGCGCGCGTGGGCCGCGGAGGCAAACGGGTCATCGATCGGGATCTCCGCGCTGTCGGCCCGCCCCAGCGTGGCGCCGCCCGCGATGTCGAACACGGTGCCGGGCTCGTGGCCGAGCGCCGCGATCACCTCCAGCCGCGGACGCATGTTGCCCATCAGCCCCTCTCCACGCCGCTCCTCACGACGCCGCGCAGCGTTCGGCGTGTCGGCGGGCTCGGCCACCAGCCCCGCGTCCTGACCGCGCGCGAGGTCGCGCAGGGCGCTGCGGGAGACCCACAGCAGGAACAGGTAGAGCACGGCCAGGAAGCCGAACTTCAAAGCCACCGCGAGAGGCTCGTCCACGCGCGCTCCCTACTCGAGCTCGAATTCGAGGTCGGTCAGCCCCATGGTGATCCGATCGCCATGCTGGAGCTGGGCCTGGTCCACACGGCGCCGGTTCACCTTGATTCCGTTGGTCGACCCCAGATCCACGACCCGCCACCGCGTGCCTTCGCGGTGCAGCTCGGCGTGCCGGCGCGAGACGTTGACGTCCTCCACCACCACGTCGCAGTCGCGGCTGCGCCCGATGACCACGCGCTCGCCGGACAGCACTGTGCGGCGCCCGGCGGCGGACAGGACCGCCCGCGACGGCGCGCCAGGCTCCGGGTCCAGGCGGCGTGCCGAGCTGTCGGGCGAATAGACCATGGTGTGCCCGAAGTCCCCCGCAGAGGGCGCGACGTCGGGCCCGGGAACCTCCTCCTGATCCTCGGGCGAGGTCAAGAGCTGGGCCTGGATGCCGAACTCACCGAGCGACAGCCGCTCGTCGGTCAGGAACTCGACCGCGGGCCGGCTGGTGAGCGCCAGCCGTTCGCTGCGGGCGTGTTCGAGCAGGTAGTCCGACAGCTCCTTGCGAAGCGCCGGCTCGTAGCTTGCGAACTGCTCGCGGTCCTCAGGTGAGAGAAAGACCCGGTAATGGTTGGGCACGTAGACGCGCGACACGGACACCGACTTCGACTCCTCCATCTCCTTCGCGAGCTTGCGCGCGAGCTCAACCGGCTCCACGCTCGACTTGAAGGCACGGCTGAACGCGCCCTCGACGAGCCCGCCCAGCTTGGCCTCGAGATTTCGGAGAACGCTCACGTGGGGATCGAAAGGGTCATGGGATCAGGGTCATGGGATCAGTCAGGGTAATGCGGGGTCGCCCGGGCCGCGGCTACCCGGTGGAGCGATCGACGCCATCGAGAGGGCCACGACGGCCCCGAGGGCCGCGCCGGCCACCGCACCGCGGGCGTGGTCGAGCTGAGTGGTCGCGGCCAGGAGGTCCCCAAGGGCGGCGTGGGCGGCCACCAACGCGGCGGCCCACAACGCGGCGGCCACCAGGTCAACCGCCGCGTATCGGCCCCTCACGAGCATCGGCAGGACCAGCGAGGCAACCACCCAGACCACCAGTGGCGCGAGGGCCGGGGACGAGACCACCGGCACCAGCGCGTCCGCCGCGGCGTCGATCAGCGAGCCCTGCCACTCCCCGCGCGGCAGCGTCCCGTCGGCGGCACCAAAGAGCAGCTCCCGGCCGGTGAGAATCTCCGCCGCCGCGAGCCACAGAAAGCCTGCCGCCGCCAGGCCGGCCCGCCGCCAGGGCGTGGGTCCCAGCGCGGCGATTGCGACGAACAGCGGCCCCAGCGCCATCGTCCCGAGCACCGGTGCCAGGGCCGGCGCCGACCACAGCAGGCCGGCGCGCGGCAGCAGCAGGGGCGTGGGCGACAATGCCGCTGCCAGGATCAGCGCCGTACCCTCACGGCCGGCCGCGGGCGATGCCAGCCAGGCGCATACCGCGAGCGCGCACGCGATCCATCCCACGCGCGGCAGCAGTGCCACCAGGAGAGCGGCCGCACCCCCTCCCGCGGCCGGCGAGAAAGGTGGGGCCGGGCCGAGGCTCGCGAGCGCCGCGCATACGAGCAGCCCCGCCGCGAGGCCGGCGGCCAGCCGCGCCCCGAGAACCGAGAGCACACGCGGGGTCTCCTCCCCCTCGATCCCTCGATCCCTCTCTCGGCGGTGCAGGAGGGTCCTGACGCGCGTGCGGGGGCGAACGGCGGTGAGGCCGAACCGCTCGATCGTCTCCGGCTCGACCAGCCCTCCCTCGTCGGACAGCGCTGCCTGGGCCCCGTGGAGGATGTCGCCGAGCTGCGCGGGCTCGGGCCGAAAGTCGGGCTCGGGATCAAGCGCGGCGTCCAAAGCCTCACCGAGCGCGGGTGGCAGGTCGGGGCGGCGACCGCACAGCGGAGGTAGCGGCCGCCCGAGGCGGCGCGCGGTGGCCGCGGGGCTACCCCCGCGGACGGGGTTGGAGCCGGTCCACGCCTCGTAGAGAGTCAGAGCGAGCGAGTAGACGTCGCACGCCGGCGTGACCCGGCGGCCCTCGGCCTGCTCGGGGGCCATGTAGGCGAGCGTCCCCACCACGTCCCCGGGCGCGGTCAGGGTGTCGCCCGTGCAGAGCTGGGCGATGCCGAAGTCCGTGAGCTTCGCAAAGCCGGCCCCTGCCGCCGGCTCGGCGAGCACCATGACGTTCGCGGGCTTCACGTCCCTGTGGATCACCCCGCGGGAATGGGCGTGGTCGAGCGCCTGGCACAACGCGGCGCCGATGCGGGCCACATCGCGGTCGGAGACCGCGCCCTCGCGTGAGAGCTCCTGGAGGGTAGCCCCCCTCACCAGCTCGGACACCAGGTAGACCTCGTGCTCGTCCGAGCCCATCTCGTAGAGCGCCACGATCCCGGGGTGGTTGAGCCGCGCCGCGGCGAGGGCCTCCCGCTCGACGCGTGAGCGCTCCGGATCGCCGTCCCCGCCCGGGACGATCTTGACCGCCACATCGCGCTCGAGCTTCTCGTCGTAGGCGCTCCACACGACCCCGAAGCCCCCTGCGCCGATCCGGCGCTCCAGCCTGTAGCGGCCGAGAACGAGCTCGGCGCGGTCGCCTTCGAGGGGTGCGAGGGTGGTATCGGGCCTTTCCATCTGGCTTCACCTTTCGATCCTCAGGCGGTGCCCCCTGCCAAGCCCCGGAGGTCAAAAGCGCGTAACAACCGGCGGAACGTTCATACTCCCCATCTGGAGCGAGAAGCGATTCTGTCCTTCTTCGACGAACCGGACCCGTCAGCAGGCCGCGCTCGCCCGGGGCGCCGTAAGCCACCCATGGGCCCCACCACAGACCGACACACCCTCATGGTACGGCGGTCCATTGCCGCCGGCGCCGGCCTGCTCGTGTTGATCCTGTTCGTCTTCCTCCTGCGGGGGTGCCTCGATGCCCGCAAGGAGCGCGCCTTCAAGGACTACGTCCGGGACGTAGGCGCGCTCGTACAGGAGTCAGACCAGGAGAGCAAGGCGCTCTTCGACCTGCTCTCGGGCGGAGGGGGAAGTGACGTGGACGTCCAGATCAAGCTGGACGGCTTCGCCGCGGAGTCCTCGAAGCTCGTGGACCGCGCCCGCGGGACCGAACACCCGGATGAGCTCAGGCGCGCGCAGACCGCCCTGGTCGAGGCGCTGGAGTTCCGCCGGGACGGCATCCGGGGGATAGCCGACGCGCTGCCCGACGCCATCGCCCGGCAGCAGGACCGCCGCCAGGGCACCGAGCGGATCGCTCGGGAGATGCAGAGCTTTCTCGCGAGCGACGTGATCTACTCCGCGCGGGTGATCCCCAACCTGGCGGGCCCGCTGAAGAAGGAGGGGCTCAGCGGCGAGCAGCTACCGCAGAGCCAATTCCTCCCGGAGGTCGCCTGGCTGCAGCCGGATACGGTTGCCGATCGTGTGGGCAAGCTCGGTGGGGGGGGCGGCGGCGGAAAAGGGGCGGCGGCGCCGGGACTGCACGGCAACGGCCTCGCCGGCGTGACCCTCGGCGGGCAGGCGCTCAGTCCGGGGGCCGCGGCCAGCGTCCGGGCGACCGACGACCTCAAGCTCCAGGTCCAGGTGATCAACCAGGGCGAGAACACCGAGACCGACGTGAAGGTGAAGGTCACGATCGGGAAGGGTGGCGAAGCGATCCGGCTCGAGAAGGTGCTCGATTCGATCGCGGCCGGCGAGACCAAGCCGGTGGAGATCCCGGTCGCCGCTCGGCCGCCGACCGGCCAGAACGTGCCGGTGGCCGTGGAGGTCGAGCCCGTGGCGGGCGAGAAGAAGACCGAGAACAACAAGGGCACCTTCTCCGCCATCTTCACCCGGTAGCGCCGACTGTAGGGTGAGGGCGTGGAATCGCTGACATCGACGGAAGGCATCGTGGCCCTGGCGGCCGGAGCCGTGGGTCTGCTCGCGCTGATCCTCGCCGTCGTCCTCGCGGTGAAGCTTCGGCGGCTGCGGGCCGCCCAGCGGGCGATCTTGGGGGACGCCGACCAGCGCGACCTCGTCCAACACGCCGCCCGGCTCGAGCGGGGCTTTGTCGAGCTGCGCGATTGGGTCGAGGACGCCGCCGCCGGCGTCGAAGCGCGAATGTCCGGCACCGAGGAGCTCATCGCCAACTGCGTGACCCACCGTTCGCTCATCCGCTACGACGCCTACGGAGAGATGGCGGGCCGGCAGTCGAGCTCGCTGGCCCTCCTGGACGCCAACCACTCGGGAGTCGTCCTGTCCTCGATCCTGCACCGAGAGAGCGCGCGCGTGTACGTGAAGCAGATCGTGGCGGGCGAGTCCGAGCTGGAGCTCTCACCCGAGGAGACGCAGGCGATCGAGACCGCGCTGGCGGGGCGGCCCGGCGCCACCGCCGGCGCCTGACTCCCGCGCCGTGGCGATCAGAGTCGCCTACCTCGGCCCCGCCGGCACGTACACCGACGAGGCGATGCGCGCCTCGGCGTCCGGCGAGATCAGGGCCGAGCCCCGCCCCACCGTCTTCGAGACCGTGATGGCCGTCCAGGAGGGCCAGACCCACCGCGCGGTGGTGCCGATCGAGAACTCGCTCGAGGGTGGGGTGGCGGCCACGCTCGATGCGCTGGCCGGCGAGGCCAGCCTCGTGCGGATCGCCGCGGAGGTCGTGCACCCGATCCACCACTGCCTCGTGGCCGCGACGGCGCTGCCGCTCGACCGAATCGCCCGGGTGCTCTCCCACCCCCATGCCACCGCCCAGTGCGCCCGCTACCTGCGCGAACGGCTGCCGCGCGCCGAGCGGGTAACCGCGACGTCGACCGCCGAGGCCGTCCGGATCGTCCGGGACGCCGAGAAGCCCTGGGCGGCGCTCGGCTCCCGGCTGTCGGCCGAGCTGTACGGGTGCGAGGTGCTCGCCGAGGGCGTGGAGGATGACCCCGGCAACGTCACGCGGTTCGTCTGGCTCGCCCGCGAGGGCGACGCTCCGGCGGTGATCGAGGGGCCCGCCAAGACCTCGATCGTCTTCTGGGGCTTCAACGACTCCGCGCCGGGGGCGCTGGTCGACGTGCTCCGCGAGCTCTCCGACCGGCAGATCAACCTGACGAAGATCGAGTCGCGGCCCCGCAGCGTGCAGCTCGGCCACTACATGTTCTTCGCGGACCTCGAGGGCCACGAGGACGAGCCGACGGTGGCGCAGGCCCTCGGCGCGCTTCGGCGGCGGGTGGAGACGTTGCGGGTGCTCGGCTCCTACCCGGCAGCAAACGGGTGAGCCCACCGATGACGCCGGTGCAGCACCCGCCTCGCCTCCGATTTCCTCGGTGGGGTGCTCCCGCTAGACTGGCGCGACCGTGGCGGCGATGCCCCAGGTTGTTCCTGCTGCAGCCGAGGCTGGTGATTCAGACCCAGCCCCTCTTCGCGCGCTGCCGCCGTGCGCCCCCCGGGTGGGCGGCCCCCCCGGCGAGCGCGGCACGACATCGGGCCGGGTTCTCGTGCTCAACGCCTCCTACGAGCCGATCAACGTCTGCACCATTCGGCGCGCCGCCGTGCTGGTGCTGAAGGATCGCGCGGAGATCCTCGAGTGCGGAGAGTGGGCGCTGCACGCGGAGACGATGACGCTCCCCCGTCCGGCGGTGATCCGGCTCAGGGCCTACGTCCGGATTCCCCGTGACGCGCACCGCCGCAAGATCACCCGTCGCGCCGTGTTCGCGCGCGATGCCTGGAAGTGCCAGTACTGCGGGCAGGAGCGCGGCAACCTCACCGTCGACCACGTTATCCCCCGCTCAAAGGGCGGCGGCTCGGGATGGGACAACATCGTGACCTGCTGCGCCCCTTGCAACCGACGCAAGGGAGACCGCCTTCCCCGTCAGGCCAACATGGTGCCCCGGCACCCTCCGCGCGCGCCGAGCTCCACGATCTTCATCCATGTCGCCGCTCCCGTGATCCCCCAGGCCTGGGAGCAGTACCTGGCGGCTGCGTAGCCAGGGACGGCGCGCGCGAGACGCGCGGGGCCGTGCCGGCGCGCCACAAACACGGGGGGCGCCCAATCGGGCGCCCCTCGCTGGCTGCGTGTCTGGACCAATCGGCGGCGGTGCTACCGGAGCTTGCGCTCCACGGCCGGAGGGACCATTCCCGGCCTCCGCATTGCCGACGGTGCCTCGGTTGGACTCCGCTTGACGGGGCCCAGCTTCGGTCTAGCGGCCGGACACCTCCAGGGTCCCGGCATCTCTGTCATTCAAAGTACGGACCACCTCCTTTCCCTGGTAGACCGAATCTAAGCAGATCCGGCCGTCGTCCTGTCGAAGGTGGGAAAGCGGGGCCTACTCCTCCGCGTCGGGCTCCCCCGCCGAGGCCTCGCCGCCGGCTCCCCCGCGACCGGCCGTGCCGCCTGGCGAGGGCACGTCGTCGATCGGCTCGAGCCCGCCGACGTCCTCGTGCACGACGGCCGAGGTGTCCGCCTCGTCCTCCATCACGAGCGCGACGGCGCTCACGACGTCGTCCTCGCGCAGGTTCATCACGCGCACCCCCTGTGCCGAGCGGCCCTGACGCGAGATCCCTCTCACGCCGGTGCGCTGGACCATCCCCCCCTGGGAGATGAAGACCAGGTCCTGGTGCTCCCTGACGATCAAAGCGCCGGCCACGCCGCCCTTCTTCTCGGTCAGGTGGATCGTCTTCACACCCATCGCACCGCGGCCCTTGACGGGGTACTCCGCGATCGCCGAGCGCTTGCCGTAGCCGTTCTCGGTGACCACGAGCAGCTCGGTGTCGTCGCGCGCGATGTCCATCGAGAGCACGCAGTTGTCCGCCCGTGACACGTTCATACCGCGCACCCCACCGGTGTCGCGCCCCATCGGCCGTGCGGCGTCCTCGCTGAAGCGCGCGGCCTGCCCCGAGCGCGAGACCATGATGATGTCGTCCTCGCCGCTCGTGCGCCGCACGGCAACGAGCTCGTCATCGGCGCGGATATTGATGGCGATGATCCCGTCCGCCTTGATCGGCGTGTTGTAGGCGAGGAACTCGGTCTTCTTGATCTGCCCCTTCTTGGTGGCGAACACGAGGTATCTGCCCTCGGTGAAGTCGCGCGTGGAGAGCACCGCGCGCACGAACTCGCCATCACGGAGCGGGAGCACGTTGACGAGGGCCCTGCCCTTGGAGGTACGCGATGCCTCCGGCAGCTCGTAGACCTTCTGCCGGTAGACCTTGCCGCGATTGGTGAAGAAGAGAAGGTAGTCGTGGGTGGAGCACACGAAGAGGTGCTCGATGTAGTCCTCGTCCTTGGTGTCCATCCCCATCACCCCGACCCCCCCGCGCTTCTGGTTGCGGTAGGTGGCGAGCGGCAGCGACTTGATGTAGCCCGAGTTCGTGATCGAGATGACCATCTGCTGGTCGGCGATCAGGTCCTCGATGTCGATGTCGTCCTCGGAGTGTGTGATCTCCGTGCGCCGCTCGTCGCCGTATGCGTGCCTTATCTCGAGCAGCTCCTCCTTGATCAGGTCGCGAACGCGCTGCTCGTCGCCGAGCAACTCCCGCAGCCACTTGATCCGCTCGATCACCTCGGCGTGCTCCTGCTCGAGCTTGCCGGCCTCGAGCGCCGTGAGCCGCTGCAACCGGAGGTCGAGAATGGCCTGGGCTTGGATGCGGGACAGGTCGAACTGCTCAATCAGGCCGTCTCGCGCGGCGTCAGGGTCGCGTGAGCCCCGGATCAGCGCGATCACCGCGTCGATGTCCGCGATCGCGATCAGCAGTCCCTCGAGGATGTGCAGCCGAGCCTCGCGCTGGCGCAGCTCGTGCTTGGTCCGGCGCACCACCACCTCGCGCTGGTGGGCCACGTACTCCCGGATCAGCTCCCGGAGCGAGAGCGTCCTGGGGACCCCGTAGGCCAGCGCCACCATGTTCACGCCGAACGTGCTCTGCAGCGGCGTGAACTTGAAGGGGTTGTTGAGGACCACCTTCGGGATCGCGTCGCGCTTGAGCTCGACCACGAGCCGGATTCCGTTCTTGTCCGACTCGTCGCGCAGGTCGGAGATCTGCGGGATCCTGCCGTTCTGGACGACCTCGGCGATCTTCTTGATCAGGCCCGACCCGTCGTTGCGACCATCGCCCTTGGAGACCTGGTAGGGCAGCTCGGTGACGATGATCGACTCCTTGCCCTGCCGCATCGGCTCGATGTGCGCC
>JBPCJI010000047.1:0-9187 GCA_051005475.1 Thermoleophilaceae bacterium | reverse complement strand
GAGATCGACGAGGTCGACCGCCGCATCCAGCAGCTCGAGATCGAGCTCCAGGCGCTGAAGAAGGAGAGGGACGCCGCCAGCGTCGCCCGCCGCGAGGCGATCGACCGCGAGCTGGCCGACCTGCGTGAGCGCTCAAACGAGATGAAGGCGCACTGGAAGGGAGAGAAGGAGGCGATCGACGCGATCCGGCTCGCCAAGGAGCAGCTCGAGCAGGCCCACCGCGACGCCGAGCGCGCCGAGCGCGACGCCGACCTCCAGCGCGCCGCCGAGCTTCGCTACGGCGAGATCCCCAAGCTCGAGCAGCTCGTGAAGGAGCAGGAGGCCCGCCTGCGCGAGCTCCAATCCGACCGCACCTTCCTGAAGGAGGAGGTCGACGACGAGGACGTGGCCGAGGTAGTGGCCCGCTGGACCGGCATCCCGGTCTCGAAGCTGCTGGAGGGCGAGGTTGAGAAGCTCGTGCGGATGGAGGAGCGCCTGCACGAGCGCGTGATCGGCCAGCACGAGGCGGTCGAGGCGGTGTCGAACGCCCTGCGGCGCTCCCGTGCCGGGCTCCAGGACCCCAACCGCCCGATCGGGACCTTTCTCTTCATCGGCCCGACCGGCGTGGGCAAGACCGAGCTCGCGCGGGCGCTCGCGGAGTTCATGTTCGACTCCGAGCAGGCGATGGTGCGGCTCGACATGTCCGAGTACATGGAGAAGCACTCCGTGTCGCGGCTCGTGGGCGCCCCGCCCGGCTACGTCGGCTACGACGAGGGCGGCCAGCTAACCGAGGCGGTCCGCCGCCGGCCCTACTCGGTGCTCCTGCTCGACGAGATCGAGAAGGCCCACTCCGACGTCTTCAACGTCCTGCTCCAGCTGATGGACGACGGCCGCCTGACCGATGGTCAGGGCCGCACGGTCAACTTCACCAACACCGTGGTGATCATGACCTCCAACGTCGCCGGCGGGATCGAGGGCGTGCGGTCGACCTTCAAGCCCGAGTTCGTCAACCGGCTCGACGAGATCGTCGAGTTCGATCAGCTGACGCGGGGGGAGATCGGCGAGATCGTCGCCCTTCAGGTCGAGAAGCTCGTGGCCCGCGTCCGCGAGCGCGGCGTCGAGGTGGAGCTGAGCGAGGAGGCGAGGACGCTGATCGGCGACCTGGGCTACGACCCCGTCTACGGTGCCCGGCCGCTGAAGCGGGTGATCCAGAAGCAGCTCGTGGACAAGCTGGCGCTGAAGCTGCTGGAAGGCGAGTTCGCGCCTGGCGACGCCGTGCGGGTGGAGGCCCGCGACGGCGGTCTCACGTTCTCGCGCGCCTACGCTGCCGCCGCCCCGGCGGCAGCGTAGGCCCTACCTCGCTCAGGCGTCCGGCTCCCAACCGCTCCGGCCGCCGAACACGGGCGATGAGAAAAAGCTCGCGCGGCTGAACGTGATTATCCGCCTGATCGTGTACGCCCTGCGAAAGCCAACTGGCACGTTCCGGCCCCTGTAGGGCCTCACCGTGTCGAACTGGACGATGTAGAAGCCGGCACGGTCGCCCCTCCTGAAGATCGTCTTCCTGGTGGCCCGGACCTTCCCGCAGGGGCCCGTCAGGGCTCCGACGCGCACCGTGCGCTTCCTCGGCCCCCGCACGTGGGCCCAGAGCGTCGTGGGGGTGTTGTTCTCGCTGTAGAAGCCGCGCGCTCGGATGGTGAACCGCGTGCCCGGCCTGAACCTCCTCGGCGTGGTGACGACGTCGATCGTCGTCTCCTTGAAGACCAGGGCGGTGGTGAGTGCCGGGTTTGCGACCTGCGACATCGTGAGGGTACGGGCTCGCTCGGAGCCCGGGATCGGGGTGAGGGCCGGGATGGCGCCCGCCACCTGGCCGAGGGGATTGGCGGCCTGGGTGCCTAGCTGCTGACCGTCGAGGGAGATCGCGACATCCTGGCCCGGCGGGAAGCCCTGGCCGAGGAAGGTCGCGCGCGCACCCTCGCGGTAGCAGGAGCGGTCGGAGATGATCCCGGCGCCCATGGCGGGCGGGGCGAGCACGGCTGTAAGCGATACTGCGGCTGTGGCTGTGGCCGCGAGGCAAATCTTCACGAGTCTTACCCTCCGGATTTGGTGATCACGAGCTCCCGGCGTCGTGCCGGAGCTCAAGCTGACGCTACGGTACCCCCTTTTGCCCGGCCGCACCATTGCCGGGGTGTGAACGACGGCAAAGTGGGCCAAGCGCCGAAAGGAGACCGATGGGCCGCCGTGGGCGACAGCGCCGCAGGGATGCCGGGGGCGGGGAGCGGCCGTCCAGGAGCACCAGCGGCTATCCGGGCGCCGACGGGAGCGTGCTGAGGCTGCGTGACGAGCTGACGGTCCCGACGCTGCAAAAGCTCGAAGCGCTCGAGGCCCGTGCGGGCGCCTCCGCCGAGGACCGCTGGCAACGCCGGATGGAGTACCTCTTCGAGCACCTCGTGGTGGGCTGGGAGATCTCCGGCCTGCCACTCGAGGGTCAGAAGGAGCTGCTGGCGCGCTACCGGATGGCCTCGGCCGAGGAGCGCCGGTTCGTGAGGGAGGCGATCGCCGAGCACCTCCGCACGCGTTATCCGGAGGTCGCGCTCTAGCGGACCCATTGGCCCGCCTCCCTTGCGCTCGCGAGGGAAACCTGAGAGAAACAGTGGGACCGATCGAAAGGACCTTCCCTTGCCCACCTTCGTACTCCTGAGCACGCTCACCCCCGAGGGCGTGCAGACGATCAAGAACAACCCACAGCGGATCCATGAGGTGAACAGGGAGATCGAGCAGCTCGGCGCCCAGGTGAAGGCCCAGTGGGCCGTGCTGGGCCGGTTCGACTTCGTGAACGTCGTCGAGGCCCCCGATGAGGTCACGATGGCGCGCGTGTCGCTCGAGCTCGGCTCGCGCGGGACCGCGCGCTACGAGTCGCTCGTGGCCATTCCCGTGGACGAATTCATCGCCGCCCTCTGAGCGATGTCCGATCTCCTGTATCCGAGGATGCGGTGCACCGAGTTCTCGTGATCGGAAGCGGGGGCCGCGAGCACGTCATCGTGCGCTCGCTGATGCGCAGCCGCCGGAATCCGGAGGTGCTCTGCGCTCCCGGGAACGCCGGCATCGCGAGGGACAGGGTCCAGTGCCTCGACGTGGGCGTCGACGACGTCGAGGCGATTGTGCGCGCGGCTGTGGAGCGGGAGATCGACCTGGTGGTCGTGGGCCCGGAGGTCCCGCTGGTGGCGGGGGTGGTCGACGCGCTCGCCGAAGCGGGCGTGCGAGCGTTCGGCCCGTCCGCGGCCGCCGCGCGTATCGAGGGCTCCAAGCGCTACGCGAAGGAGCTGATGCGCGACCTGGGGGTGCCCACGGCCTCGCACACGATGCTGCGCACCGAGCGCGAGGCACTCGAGGTTCTCGCCCGCGCCTCCTACCCAGTGGTGCTGAAGGCAGACAGCCTGGCTGCCGGGAAGGGCGTGATCATCTGCGCGGACGAGCCGGCCGCGCGAGCGGCCGCCGCCGAGTTCTTCACGGAGCTGCGGTTCGGCGAGACGGAGGTGGTGCTGGAGGAGCTCCTCGAGGGCGAGGAGCTCTCGCTGCTCGCGCTGTGTGACGGAGAGCGCGCCGTGCCGATGGCCCCCGCGCAGGACTACAAGCGGATCTTCGACGGCGATGAGGGCCCCAACACGGGCGGGATGGGCAGCTACTCGCCCGTCCCGGGCATCACCGCCGACCACGCGCAGGCGCTCGCTCGCCTCGCCCACCAGCCGATCGTGGACGAGCTGGCCCGCCGCGGCACCCCGTACCATGGGGTCCTCTACGCCGGCCTGCTGATGACGTCCGACGGACCCAAGGTGCTCGAGTACAACTGCCGCTTCGGCGACCCCGAGACCCAGGCCGTGCTGCCGCGCATGCGCTCGGACCTGCTTGAGCTGCTCGAGGCATCGACCACTCCAGGCGGCCTGAGGGGAACGAGGATCGAGTGGTCGGAGGAGTGGGCGGTGACGGTGGTGCTCGCCTCGCGCGGCTACCCGGAGTCCGCGTCGAGCGGCGACGAGATCCACGGCCTGCGCTCGATCGACTCGCTCGAGGTGGAGCTGCTGCACGCCGGCACGGCGGAGCAGGACGGCCATCTCGTGACTGCCGGGGGACGGGTGCTGAACGTGACCGGGATCGGCTCCTCGCCGGCCGAGGCCCGTGAGCACGCCTACGCGGCGGCCGACCGGATCCAGTTCGACGGCAAGCAGCTGCGCCGGGACATCGCGGCGCGCGCGGTGGATCGCGTGGAGGTCTGATGGAAGAGGTTCCGGCACCGGCGAGCACCACCCCGGCACTCGCCACCGAGACCGAGGTGGTGCACCAGTTCGACGGGCTCGAGGTGGACGCCCCTCGCGTCGGGATCGTGATGGGCTCGAAGAGCGACATGCCCGTGATGGAGAAGGCCGGCAAGGAGCTCGAGGAGCGCGGCATCCACCACGAGGTGCGCGTGATGAGCGCGCACCGTGATCCCGACGTGGTGACCGAGTACGCCCGCAACGCCCGCATGCGCGGCCTGCGGGTGATCATCGCCGGCGCCGGGCTGGCAGCCGCTCTCCCGGGAGTCGTAGCCGCGCACACCGACCTTCCGGTGATCGGCGTGCCGCTGCTCTCCCGCACGTCGGTCGCCGGCGGCCTGGACGCGCTGTTGGCCATCACCCAGATGCCGCCCGGGGTGCCGGTCGGCTGCGTCGGTGTGGACGCCGCCAAGAACGCGGCGGTGCTGGCCGCCAGGATCCTCGACGCCTAGATTAGGTGGTCCCTTGATCGAGCGCTACACCAGGCCCGAGATGGGGGCTGTCTGGTCAGAGCAGCGCAAGCTCGAGACATGGCTCGAGGTGGAGCTGGCGGTGACCGATGCGCTGGCCGAGGCGGGTGCCGTGCCGCCGGCGGACGCCGGCGCGATCCGCGAGCGAGCCTCCTTCACGGTCGAGGCGGTGAAGGAGCGCGAGCGCGTGACCGATCACGACGTGGCCGCCTTTGTCGACGTGGTCGCGGGGTCGGTCGGAGAGGCGGGGCGCTGGGTCCACCACGGCCTGACCTCCTCGGATGTGCTGGACACCGCGCTCGCGCTCCAGATCCTCCAGGCGGGGCGGCTGCTCACCGACGGTGCGCGCGCGTATCGAGACGCACTCGTGCGCCGCGCGCGCGAGCACGCCGGCACCCTGTGCGTCGGACGCACCCACGGAGTGCACGCCGAGCCGACCACGTTCGGGGTCAAGCTGGCCGGCTTGGCCTTCGAGGCCGATCGCAACCTGGGGCGACTGGAGCGGGCGATAGAAGGAGCCTCGGTGGGGGCGATCTCGGGCGCCGTCGGCACCTACGCCGCCGGAGCGCCGGGGCTCGAGGCCGAGGTGCTCCGCCGGCTCGGCCTCGCGGGCGAGGATGTGTCCACCCAGGTGGTCGCGCGCGATCGTCACGCGGAGCTGCTGGCAAGCGTTGCCGTGGCGGGGGCCGGGTTGGAGCGCTTTGCCACGGAGGTCCGTCACCTCCAGCGCACCGAGGTGCGGGAGGTGGAGGAGCCGTTTCGCCCGGGTCAGAAGGGGTCTTCGGCGATGCCCCACAAGCGCAATCCGATCGTCTCCGAGCGGATCACCGGCATCGCGCGGCTGCTGCGCGGGTACTGTCAGGCCGGGCTCGAGAACGTTGCCCTCTGGCACGAGCGGGACATCTCGCACTCCTCGGTCGAGCGCGTCGCGCTCCCCGATGCCACGATCCTGCTCGACTACGCCCAGCACCTTGCCGTCCGGGTGGTGGACGGGATGACCGTGCACGCGGACCGGATGCGCGAGAACCTCGAGGCCACGCACGGCGCGCTCTTCTCCCAGCGTGCCCTGCTCGCGCTGGTGGAGTCCGGCCGTTCCCGGGACGAGGCCTACCGCGTGGTGCAGGAGAACGCCCAGCGCGCCTGGCGCGAGCGTACGCCGTTCCGGGCGCTCCTGGCCGACGCGGCACCCGAGCTCGACCTGGACGCGATCTTCGACCCTGAGGCATTCGTGCGCCACGCCGCGCAGATCGTCGGCCGGCTCAACGCGATCGCCGAGTGAGCGACGGGACGGCTTGTTAGCCTCAGCCGAGTGAGTGAGGCCCTCGCGCTCGACGGGATGGAACTGCTGGCTCGCGGCAAGGTCCGCGACATCTATGCCGTGGGTACCGAGAACCTGCTGCTCGTGGCCTCGGACCGCATCTCCACCTACGACGTGGTGCACCCGACGCCGATCCCCGACAAGGGCAGGGTGCTCACGGGCCTCTCGATGTTCTGGTTCGAGCGCACGCGGGAGCTGTGTCCCAACCACGTGGTCTCCTTCACCGAGATGCCGGCCGAGACGCGCGGCCGCGGCCTGCTCGTGGAGCGCCTCGAGATGCTGCCGGTCGAGTGCGTGGTCCGCGGATACCTCACCGGGTCGGGATGGAAGGACTACCTGGCCACCGGCACTGTCTGCGGGATCCCGCTCCCCGAGGGGTTGCAGGAGTCCGAGCAGCTGCCCGAGCCGCTCTTCACCCCGGCGACCAAGGCGGAGGTGGGCGATCACGACGAGAACGTCGACTTCGGCAGGGCGGCGGAGATCGTGGGGGACCACGAGCTGCTGGAGGAGGCAAGGCGGCTCTCGATCGAGCTGTACACCTTCGCCGCCACCCACGCGCGCGAGCACGGGATCATCCTCGCGGACACCAAGTTCGAGTTCGGCCGCCGGCCCGACGGCACGCTCGTGCTCGCCGACGAGGTGCTCACGCCCGACTCCTCCCGCTTCTGGCCGGCGCAGGGCTACTCCCCCGGGCGCCCGCAGCCCTCGTTCGACAAGCAGTACGTGCGCGACTGGGCCTCGAACTCGGGCTGGGACAAGACCCCCCCCGCCCCGCCGATCCCCACGAAGGTGGTCGACCGCACCCGGGCCCTGTACGCCGAGGCCTACGAACGGATCGCGGGTGAGCCCTTCTCGCACTGGCTGGATCGCAGCGGGGCGCCGCCCCGATGAGGGCCCGCGTGCTGATCCGTCCCAAGGAGGGGATTCTCGACCCGCAGGGGCAGGCGGTCGAGCGCGCCCTGCCCGCACTCGGCTTCGAGGGCGTGTCCCACGTGCGCGTCGGCCGGATGGTGGAGCTGGAGGCGCAGGACGAGCGGCGGATCGAGGAGATGTGCGAGCGGCTGCTGGCCAACCCGCTGATCGAGGATTACGAGGTGCTCTTGCTGGAGCCCGCGGCCGACGCTGCCTCGTGAGGTTCGGAGTAGTCCGATTTCCCGGCAGCTGCGACGAGGTGGACGCGCTACTGGCCTGCGCTCGCTTCGGTGAGGCCGAGCTCCTGTGGCACGGTGATCCCGACGTGAAGGGAGTCGACGCCGTCGTCATCCCCGGTGGCTTCTCCTACGGGGACTACCTGCGCTGCGGGGCCATCGCCCGCTTCTCGCCCGTGATGGCGGCAGTGGGCCGGTTTGCCTCGGACGGCGGGCCCGTGCTCGGGATCTGTAACGGCTTTCAGGTGCTGTGCGAGGCGGGTCTCCTGCCCGGGGCGCTGCTGCCCAACGCCGGACGCCGCTTCCTCTGCCGCCAGGTCGAGCTGGAGGTCGCGAGCGCCGACACGTTTTTCACGCACGCGTGCGAGGAGGGCGAGGTCCTCTCGATCCCCGCCAAGCACACGACCGGCCGCTACTACGCACCCGAGGAGACGCTCGACGAGCTGGAGTCAGACGGCCGGGTCGTGCTGCGCTACCGCGCCGGGCAGAACCCCAACGGCTCGGCACGGGACATCGCCGCGGTGGCCAACCGCGGGAGGAACGTGGTGGGCCTGATGCCCCATCCCGAGCACGCGGTCGATCCGCTCACCGGGTCCACGGACGGCGGGAAGCTGTTCGCCTCGCCCGCGGCCGAGTTTGTGACGGCGTGAGCGCCGGCACCGCCGAGTCCCGCCACCGCGAGCTCGGCCTCACCGACTCCGAGTACGAGCTGATCGTCGAGAAGCTGGGACGCGAGCCGAACGGCGTGGAGCTGGCGGTCTTCTCGCTGATGTGGTCCGAGCACTGTGCCTACAAGCACTCCAAGAAGCTGCTCGGGCGCCTGCCGACGGAGGGACCGCACCTGCTGATGGGACCCGGCGAGAATGCCGGCGCGGTGGACGTCGGTGATGGAATGGCGATCGCCTTCAAGGTGGAGTCCCACAACCACCCGAGCGCGGTTGAGCCCTTCGAGGGAGCGGCCACGGGAGTGGGGGGAATCCTGCGCGACGTGTTCGCGGTCGGAGCGCGACCGATCGCCATTCTCGACTCGCTCCGCTTCGGGGAGCTCTCCTCGCCCCGATCGCGCTACCTGCTCGACGGGGCGGTCTCGGGCATCGGCCACTACGGCAACTCGATCGGCGTGCCCACGGTGGGCGGTGAGGTGTACTTCGAGGCGCCCTACGAGCAGAACTGCCTCGTGAACGCCATGTGCCTGGGCATCGCCCCCGCCGAGCGGCTGATACGCAGCGCGGCCGCGGGCGAGGGAAATCTCCTCGTGCTGATGGGCGCGCGCACCGGCCGCGATGGGATCGGCGGGGCCTCCGTGCTGGCGAGCGCCGAGCTCGGCGAGGACGACGCCGCCAAGCGCCCGTCGGTGCAGATCGGCGACCCCTTCGAGGAGAAGCGGCTGCTCGAGTGCTGCCTCGAGCTGCTCGAGTGCGACACGATGCGCTCACTTCAGGACCTCGGCGCGGCCGGGCTCTCATCCAGCGCGGCGGAGATGGCATCCAAGGGCGAGGTGGGTCTCGAGATCGACGTCGCGAAGGTGCCGCTGCGCGAGGAGCGCCTCGAGCCGTTCGAGATCATGGTCTCGGAGTCCCAGGAGCGGATGCTCTGCGTGATCGAGCCGGCGAGGCTGGAAGAGCTCGAGCAGGTCTGCGCGCGCTGGGAGGTGCGCGCGACGGCGATCGGACGGGTCACGGAGGACCGGCGCCTGAGGGTGCTCGATACCCGGTCGGGCACCGAGGGCGGTGAGGTGGTGGGTGACATGCCCGTAGAGGCGCTGGTGGACGACTGTCCGCTCTACGACCTCCAGCCGGCCAAGCCGGACGGGCAGATCTACCCCGCCCCGCCCCGCGTGCTCGACTCCGAGGACCCTCAGGACGTGCTGCCGGCACTGCTCTCCTCGTCCAACCTGTGCTCGCGCCGGGTGCTCTTCGAGCAGTACGACTGCCTGGTCCAGTCGCGCACGGTGCGTCGCCC
>JBPCJI010000046.1:0-6795 GCA_051005475.1 Thermoleophilaceae bacterium | reverse complement strand
GCGGTGCTCGCCCGATCAACGATCGGGCTGCGCTCCTCCCGCGTGACGAGCGGGCTGTGCTCCTCCCGGGCGAAACGCAATTTCGCACCCGCGGTTTGCGCGCAAAGCCTCGCCGGGTACCTTGGGGCAATGGCGCGTGCGATCTGGAGCGGGGCGATCAGCTTTGGCCTCGTGAACATCCCCGTGAAGCTCTACAGCGCCGCCCGCAAGAAGACGGTGCGCTTCCACCAGCTCGACAGCGCTGACAACTCGCGCATCCAGCAGAAGCGGGTGAACCCGGGCACGGGTGAGGAGGTGCCCTACGAGCAGCTCGTGAAGGGCTACGAGCTGAGCCCCGACCGCTACGTCGTGGTTCGCCCCGAGGAGCTCGAGGCGGTCGAGCCCAAGAAGACCCGCACGATCGACATCGAGGATTTCGTCGAGCTCGACCAGATCGACCCGATCTACTTCGACCACCCTTACTACCTCGCCCCCGCCGAGGGCGCGGCAAAGGCCTATGCGCTGCTGCTCCAGGCCATGAAGGACTCCGGCAAGGTCGGCATCGCGCGGGTCGTGATCCGCTCGAAGGAGCAGCTCGTGGCCATCCGGACCCGCGAGAACGTGCTGGTGATGGAGACGCTGCTGTTCGGCGACGAGGTGGTCCCGCCCTCCGACCTCGGCGAGCTGCCCGCGGTCGAGGACCTGAAGGCGGGGAAGCGGGAGGTGGAGATGGCCCAGCAGCTGATCGAGTCGCTCGCCACCGACTTCGACCCGGACCGCTACCGAGACGAGTACCGCCAGAGCGTGCTCGACCTGATCGAGCGCAAGGCCGAGGGACACGAAGTCGCGGTTCAGGCCGCGCCGGAGGCACCGGAGGAGGTGCCGGACCTGATGGCCGCCCTCGAGGCCAGCATCGCCTCCGCCAAGCGGCAGGGCGGCGGCTCGAAGGGCACCGACAAGCAGCAGCCCAAGGCGAAGGACGGCTCGAACTCCGGGAAGAGCTCCTCGAAGGCCAAGCGGCCCGCCTCGAAGGCCAAGCGGCCCGCCTCGAAGGCCAAGCGGCCCGCCAAGCGGACTCCCGCCAAGAAGTAGATGGCGGCCAAGGCCGTCGAGGTCGAGGTCGAGGGGCGCCGGTTGCGGCTCTCGAACCTCGACAAGGTGCTCTACCCGGCGGTCGGGTTCACCAAGGGACAGGTGATCGACTACTACACGCGGGCGGCTCCCCACGTACTCCCGCACCTACGCGGCCGGGCGCTCACGCTCAAGCGCTACCCGAACGGAGTGGATCGCGGGCACTTCTACGAGAAGCAGCGGCCCTCTCACGCTCCCGACTGGGTGCGCTCGGAACCGATCGTGGCCGGGGAGCGCACGATCGACTTCGTGGTCTGCGACGACCTTCCCACACTCGTCTGGCTCGCCAACCTCGCCGACCTGGAACTGCACCCCTCGCTCGCGCTCGTCGCTGACGTCGACCGCCCGACGGTGGTTGCCTTCGACCTCGACCCGGGCGAGCCCGCCGGCATCGGCCACTGCTGCACCGTGGCGCTGCTGCTGCGCGAGACGCTCGCGGAGCTCGATCTCCAGAGCTTTGCCAAGACCTCGGGCTCCAAGGGGATGCAGGTCTACGTTCCACTCAACGCCGAGACCGCCTACGCAGAGGTCAAGCCGTTCGCCCACGGTCTCGCCCGGCTGCTGGAGAGGCGCAACCGGGAGCTGATCGTGTCGGTGATGAAGAAGAGCGAGCGCCACGGAAAGGTCTTCATCGACTGGAGCCAGAACGACCGGCACAAGACCACGGTCGGGGTGCACTCGCTGCGCGCCCGCGAGCGGCCGACGGTGTCCACGCCGCTGCTCTGGGAAGAGGTCGAGGAGGTGGCGGGCGGTGGGGAGCCCGCGGCGCTCGTGTTCGAGTCCGACCGGGCGCTCGAGCGCCTCGAAGATGCCGGGGATCACTTCGCCCCCGTGCTCCAGCTGAAGCAGAGGCTGCCCGACCTCTAGCTTTAGTCGCATGGTCGACTGGACTCTGGCTCGCCAGATCGCGCGCATGGCCGCGCGGTCGGACGAGGTTCCCGACCTCGCGCTCGACCTGGCCTCCTTCACTCGCGAGATCGAGGCCCGCGTGATCGCACACGTGCAGCTCGAGCCCACCGTGGCGGTGCCCCCGGCCGAGGTGGTCGGCAGAGGGACCTGGGCAGAGGCCAACCTCACCTCCCTCACCTCGGCCCTGGAGCCGGTCACCGGGCGCCTGGAGGAGCGCGTCTCCGCAGCGGGCCCCTTCGCGGGTGCCCTGCGAGTGGCCACCGGGGTCACGCTGGCCGCCGAGCTGGGCCTCGTCGTCGGGTACATGTCCCAGCGCGTGCTGGGCCAGTACGAGCTGGCTCTGCTCGCCCCCGACTCGCCGCCGCGGCTGCTGTTCGTCGCCGCGAACCTGGATCGCGCCGTCGGCGAGCTGGGGGTGGACCGCGACAGCTTCCTGCGCTGGGTGGCCATCCACGAGCTCACCCACGCCCTCCAGTTCGGGGGAGTGCCGTGGCTGCGCGAGCATCTCGGGGGCCTGCTGCGCAGCTACCTCGAGACGGTGGACGTGCGAATCGAGCGCGGGGGCGCCGGGGGCCTTCCCTCCCTTCCCAACCCCGCCGAGCTGGTCGAGCGTTTCCGCGAGGGTGGGCTGGCGGCCCTCGTGCAGACGGGCGAGCAGCGCGCCATCGTGGACCGGATACAGGCGGTGATGGCCCTGATCGAGGGGCATGCCGAGCATGTGATGGATGCCCTCGCCCCAGAGCTGGTGCCCCGGCACGAGGGCCTGCGCGAGGCGATGTCCGCCCGCCGTGCCGGCAGATCGGCGCCCGAGCGAATCCTCCAGCGCCTGCTCGGAATGGACATGAAGCTGCGCCAGTACGAGCTCGGCAAGGCCTTCTGTGACGCGGTCGTGGCGCAGGGCGGCATCGAGGCGCTCAACCGGGCGTGGGCCGGGCCGGGCGCGCTGCCGACCCTGGCGGAGCTCGGAGAACCGTTGCGCTGGCTGGGCCGCACCGCCGCGCCAGCGGCCTGAGGGCCGCGCCAGGGCCCGCTGAGCGCCGATCTCCCGACCGCGCCGATGGTCTCGGGGGCCGCTTTCGCAATCGGGGTTTACAAACGTGTGTTCGTTGGTATAGTCCTATGTAGGTTAGAACTAATAAGCTTATCCTCGACTACCTGGTGCTCAGGCGCCGGGAAGGAGAACACAGAACAAATGGCTGAACAGACCCCCACACAGCGCGAGACCGCCGCCACCAAGGCAGTAGCCACCCGAGCGCGCAACCAGCGCAGCGCAACCGCCAAGCGGGCGGCCTCCACGCGCAAGCGCACCACGACGGCCACCCAGCGCAGCGCCGCCGGCAAGCAGTCCGCCGCCACGCGCAAGCGCAACGAGGCCACGCAGAGCGCCCAGACCACCCAGACCGAGGCCAAGCGCACCGCCAAGAGCGGTCTGCGCACGGTTCAGGCCGGGGCAGTGGCCGGCAAGTTCACGGTCGAGACAGTCGCCGTCCAGGCTCAGCGCGCCGCGCTGATCCCGGTGGGTGCTGCGCTCGTCGCCCGTGACAACCTCATCGAGGCCGTCAAGCCCTACACGAGCGTCGACAAGGCCGAGAAGGAGCTCTCGCGGCTCCGTCGCGACGTAAGCCGTGACCTGACGAAGTTCGAGCGTCGTGGTGCCACGGCCCGCACCCGTGTGGAGCGAGAGGTCAAGCGCACCCGGACGCGCGTCGAGCGCGAGCTGCGCGAGCGTCGCAATCAGGTCGCGAGCCTCGTCTAGCCGACCTTCCCCCCGCCCGGATGGAGAGACCGGGATCGGGGTAGGACTGCCGAGCAGTACCCGTCGGCAGTAGCAGCATCTCTCCTCCCCAGCCGACGGCGCCCGAGTGGCGCCGTCGGCCTTTGTGGTGGCAGTCGAGGTGCGGCGCCGCCCTTTGCGACAATCTCGTCGATGCCAACCGAAGAACAGATACGGGACGCACTCACGAACGTCATCGACCCCGAGCTGCGCAAGAACATCGTCGAGCTCGGGATGGTGCGCACGATCGAGCGCCGCGACGAGGGGCGTGTGCACGTGACGGTCTCCCTGACCACGCCGGGCTGTCCGATCCGCTCCCACTTCCAGACCGCCGTGTCCGACAGCGTGATGGCGCTCGGCGGCGTCTCCGCCGTGAGCGTGGACTTCGACGTGCTCTCAGACCAGGAGAAGCAGTCCCTCCAGCAGCGGCTGGGTCGCGGCGGAGGGCTGCCGCAGGGCGCGCTCGCGCGAGTCAAGAACGTGATCTGCGTCGCCTCGGGCAAGGGTGGGGTGGGCAAGTCCACCGTGACAGTCAACCTGGCCACGGCGCTCCAATTGGAGGGCATGGAGGCCGCGGTGATGGACGCCGACGTATGGGGCTACTCGATCCCCCGCATGCTGGGCGTCCACGGGCGCCCTTCGATCAACGGGGAGCGCAAGATCATCCCGCTCGACGCCCCCGCGGGCGTGAAGGCGATCTCGATCGAGTTCTTCCTCGAGCGGGAGGACCAGGCCATCACCTGGCGCGGGCCGATGCTGCACAAGGCGATCCGCCAGTTCCTCGAAGATGTCGACTGGGGCGAGCTCGACTACCTGCTGATAGACCTTCCGCCCGGAACCGGCGACGTGTCGATGACTCTCGCGCAGCTGCTTCCACAGGCCCGTTTCGTGATCGTGACGACCCCCCAGCCGGCGGCCCAGAAGGTCGCCAAGCGCGCCGCCGAGACGGCGCTGCGCTACGACCTGGAGATCGCCGGCGTGGTCGAGAACATGTCCGGATTCACGACGCCCGGTGGCGAGCGCCTCTCGATCTTCGGCGAGGGAGGCGGCCAGCGGCTCGCCGACGAGCTCGACGTCCCCCTGCTGGGCAAGGTGCCGCTCCAGGAGGAATTGCGGGTGGGATCCGACGAGGGGCGCCCGCTCGTGCTCACCGACCCGGACGCCCCGGCGGCGCAGGCGCTCTTCCACACCGCTCGAGGAGTGATCGCCGCGACCCCCCAGGAGCCGCCGACGATGCAGCCTCCCTCCGGCCCCCCACTGCCGAAGATCACCGGCACGGCGATGCCGATGGCGCCGACAGGCGATGCCCCCGAGCCCGAAGGTGGAGACGCGGCTGACGATGAAGAGCCGCCCGAGGCAGAGGCGCGGCCGGCCGCCTAGCGACCCGCTAGGCCGATTCCTTCTTGAAGTACTGCACGTTCAGCTCGGTGAACTTCGTCCACTCCTCGGGAAGCTGGTCCTCGGCAAAGCAGGCGTCCACGGGGCATGCCTCGACGCAGGCATCGCAGTCGATGCACTCCTCGGGGTCGATGTAGAGCTGCTCGACGTTGTCGTAGTCGGGCTCGTCGGGGGTCGGGTGGATGCAGTCGACCGGGCAGACCTCGACGCACGAGTTGTCCTTTTGTCCGATGCAGGGCTCTGCGATGACGTAGGCCATGGATGCGGTTCCTTCAGCAGGGTTCGGTGGCGGGCGCTTCGGAGCCCGACCGGAGCCGGGGCGGTTAGCGCATTCTACAACTCGCCCCGCCGGGCGGTGATCTCGGCGTGGGAGGCGATCGCGTGGACTAGGCTGGCTGGCGATGATCCTGCTGACGGGCGCCACCGGGACCGTGGGCTCGGCCCTGCTGAGGCGCCTCACGGCCGAGGCGACCCAGGTTCGCTGCCTGGTTCGCGATCCGAGGCGCCTCGGGGCCGACCGGGTGCGCGTCCAGATCGCGCTCGGCGATCTGGCCGACTCGGCCTCGTTTCGCAACGCTCTGCGGGGCGTGGACACCGTGGTGCACCTGGCGGCGGCGATCCGGGACCAGCCGCGAGGCTCGATCGAGGAGCTGAACGGAATGGCCACGCTACGGCTGATTCGGGCGGCCGAGCGTGCGGGCGCGAGGAGGTTCGTGTTCTTCTCGGCCCTCGGAGCCAGCCTTCAGTCGCCCACGCGGTTCTTCCGCTCGAAGGCGCTGGCTCGCCGGGCCGTGGAGAGCGCGGACCTCGAGCCCACAGTGTTCTCGCCGTCGATCGTCTACACGCCGGGTGACCCGTGGCTGACGCTCCTGGAGCGGTTCTCCTACCTGCCTGCGATCCCAGTCTCGGGCCGCGGGCGCTCGCTCTACCAGCCGATCTGGGCCGAGGACGTGGCCGACTGCGTGATGGCTTCGCTCGCTCGGGACGGCGACGGGCGCCGCAGCTACGACCTCGCCGGCCCCGAGTCGCTCTCCTACGACGAGCTTGTGCGCACGGCGCTGCGGCCGCTGGGACGCAGCCGCCGGCTGGTGCACGTGCCGCTGCCCGTCGTGCGCTCCTCGCTGCGTGGGCTGCAACGGGTGGCCGGGCCTTCGGCCTTTGCGACGTGGGAGGAGGCCGAGTTGATGGAGGAGCCGATGACCACCTCCCGCGGCACGGCGGACGCCGAGGGGCTCGGCGTGAGCCCCCTGCGGATGAGCGCGGTCCTGGGAGGGTCTTAGCCGCCGCGGGCGGGGTGGGGCGGGGCCGGGGGCGGCCCCGGAGGGCCGGGGGCGGCCCCGAACGACCGAGGGCCCGGCTGACTGCGCCGGGCCCTCGGGGAACTGTTGTGGCGCGGGGGCGCCTGGTTACATCATTCCGTCCATGCCCCCTGGCATTCCGCCGGGCATTCCGCCGCCGCCACTGTTCTTGTCCTCGATCTCGGCGACGATCGCCTCGGTGGTGAGGATGTTCTTCGCGATCGACGCTGCGTTCTGCAGCGCCGAGCGCGTGACCATCGCCGGGTCGATGACGCCCGCGGCCACGAGGTCCACGATCTCACCGGT
>JBPCJI010000045.1:0-5515 GCA_051005475.1 Thermoleophilaceae bacterium | reverse complement strand
CTCGTACTCGTCCGCCAGCGGCTCCAGCACGCGTGCCAGCCGCCGCGTCGGGCGCTTCGTGCTGTCGAGGGCGAGGTCCATGTGGCGGTAGGAGAAGTCCGCGGGCAGGAGGTCGAGCCCCTCGTGGTCGGTTCCCTTGATCATCGCCTCGACTTCGCTCTTTCCCCGGATCAGCTTGCGGCCTCCGCCCTTGACCTTGGGCTTGACGCGGAAGAGGTACGTGCTCGCGCCCTGCGGATCGAGGTCCCAGAGCAGCGTGCGCGCCCCGTCGCGGGCGGCCAGGTAGGCGAGGTTCACCGCCGCGGAGGTCTTACCCACCCCGCCCTTGATGTTGTACGTGGCGAGAATCCTGCTCATCCGAAGGTCTCGTCCACGAGCCAGCGCTGTTTCTTTGCCGCGAAGGGGGCAAAGCGCCCCGCGAACTCCTCCCTGGCCACCGCCTGCTCGCGTTCTAGGCCGTCGACGAGCAGGCCCATCGCCATCAGCGCGGCGGATCCTCCATCCAGGCCGCCGACCTCGTGGCGCAGCGAACGCAGCATGCCGGCCTGGACCTCCCGGTCCTGGTAGCGGCCGAGGGCATCCTGCAGGACCTTGAGCCGGCGCACCATCGGCTTGACGACCTCGGGCGGGTAGATGCCGGCGAAGAACTCCAGCAGGTAGCGCAGCTCCTTTCCCTTCTTGCGCAGGTCGTGGAGCGCCTCCGGTGGGCTCGCGCTGTCGATCCTGGCCCCCATCTTCACCATCCGGCGGTACACCGAGCGGATCCGGGCGCCGGCGACGCCGGCGATCTGGGCATGCGCGTCCGGACGGCCTTCCTCGGGAGCCACCGGGAGGGCCTCGATCAAGCTCGACCAGTCGGCCAGCAGCTCGCCCGTCCGCTTCGAGCGCAGCGCGCGGGCCATTCGCCGAAACTCGGCGCGCCGCCTGGTGGCGAGCACCACGCTGAGCGGCTCGAGGTCATCCGCGGGGAGCGTCGAGCGGTAGGTGGCGATCTCGATCTGGTGGACGTCGAGGTCGCGCACAGGGCCGGTGACCTGTTGCAGCCGGCGGAACTCGGCACGGAAGTGGGCGAGTCGCTCGGGCGGGAAGACCGAGCCGAGCTGGCGCTGCAGCGAGCGCGTGCGCCGGACGGCCACGCGCAGGTCGTGCAGGAACTCGCTGTCCACGTCGGCAAGCGTCCCGGGGAGGTTTGCCGTGATCACTGCGAGCGGGCCGGCGAGCGCGGTGGCCGTGGCGCGGTCGGCACGCTCCGAGGGCCTGAGCTTCACGTCGAGCTTCGATGAGACGCCGCCGGGAATCCCGCCGGAGGCGGCCACCGCCTCGTCCTGCAGGGAATCGCCGGCCTCGATCAGGCCGAGCTCGTGCTCGAGCGTTCGGCGCACGCGCCCCAGGGCCTCGTCGTAGCCGCGCACGGGAATCACCCGCACGCGCGGGCCCAGGCGCGAGGGTGCCTGCGCAGCACTCGCGAGCGACGGCTCCTCCACCACCAGCCGCACCACCGTCTTGGCCTCGTCGTCGAGCACGCGCAGCAGCCGCAGGCGGCTGCGAACGCGCGCGATCGGGGTCAGCGCCCTCACCTCCACGATCGGCTCCAGGAGCTCGCGCAGCGGTCCGGGAGGCAGGTCGGCGCAAAAGAGCGTCCGCGGCGGCACCGGCTCGTCCGCCGAGCCCCGCTGGTACCCGGCGTCGTCGGCGAGCACCAGACGCCCGCCCTCGTGGGTGAGCACGAGCTCCGCGGCGTGGAGCCTGCCGTCGAAGGTGTCATAGAACCTGCGGTCGGTCGACCGTGGCCGCTCGCTCTCCACGTCGAACTGCGCCGCCAGCAGCTCGCTCGCCGCCTCCACGCCGAGTCCGTCGGGAAGCAGGTACTGGGTCCCGTCGCGCACGATCGCGAGCCGGCCTGCTACTCGGCTTCTCCCTCGGCGCACTTCAGGGCGCGCTCCATCAACTCGTGGTGCACGCTGCGGCTCCTGCCGGTGCGCCGCTTCCACGAGCCGTCGCTCTCAAGATCCCAGGCGAACGTATCGTCGGCGAGGCAGCGGTCGAGCGTGTCGTGGAGCTCTGCGCGCAGTGACTCCTCCTTCACGGGCGTGAGGAGCTCCACGCGGGTGTCGAGGTTGCGCTGCATGAGGTCCGCCGAGCCGATGTAGACGCGACACTCCTCGCCGCGGTGAAAGGCGTAGACGCGGGCGTGCTCCAGGAAGCGCCCCACGACCGACACCACGCGGATGTTCTCGCTGACTCCGGGGATGCCCGCCCGCAGGCAGCAGATCCCGCGCACGTTCAGGTCCACGCGCACGCCGGCCTGGGAGGCCAGGTAGAGCGCCCTGATGCAGCGCTCGTCCACCAGCGAGTTCATCTTGAGCACGATCCGGGCCGGGTCGCCGGCGCGGTGGGCCTCCACCGTGCGCTCGATCTCGGCGAGCAGGCCGTCGCGCATGCGCTCCGGCGCCACGAGCGCCTCGCGGTAGCCGGGCGGCCGCGCGGCGCCGGTGAGCGCGTTGAACAGCGCCGCAACGTCTGCGGCGATGTCGCGATCGCAGGTGAAGAGCCCGAAGTCCTCGTAGAGCCTTGCGGTCTTGGCGTGGTAGTTGCCGGTGCCCACGTGCACGTAGTGGCCCACGCCCGACCCCTCGCGGCGGACCACGAGCAGGGCCTTCGCGTGGGTCTTCAGACCGGGGAGGCCGTGCACGACGTGCGCGCCGGCCTCCTCCAGCGCCCGCGCCCAGCCGATGTTGCGCCGCTCGTCGAACCGGGCCTGCAGCTCGACCAGGCAGACCGCCTGCTTGCCGCGCTCCGCGGCCTTGATCAGCATCGGCACGAGCGCGGAGTCATCGGAGGTCCGATAGACGGTGAGCTTGATCGCGAGCACGTCGGGGTCCTCCACCGCCTGCTCGACGAGGCGCTCCACGCTCGAGGCGAACGACTCATAGGGATGGTGCACCAGGATGTCTCCCTGCCGCATCGCGGCGAACACGTCCGCCTTGCCGTCGTTCACGGCGAAGGGACCGGCGGTCATGGGCGTCCACGGCTCCTCGTGCAGCTTCTGGTAGCCGTCGAGGCGGTGGATCTCCCACAGGTCGGTGAGATCGAGCAGCCCCTCGACATCCGCGACCTGGGTCTCCTCTATCACCATCTGCTCGATCAGGAAGGCGCGCAGGTCCCGGTCCATGTCCGCGCTCACCTCGAGCCTCACCACCTCCCCGAAGCGGCGGCGACGCAGCTCGTTCTCGACGGCCCGCACGAGGTCATCGCCCTCGTCGGAGACGGTGAAGTCGGCGTCGCGGGCCACGCGGAAGTAGGCGTGGCTGAGCACCTCCATGCCGGGGAAGAGCGCGGCCAGGTTGCGCGCGATGATCGACTCGAGTGGCACGAAGGTGCGCTCGCCGATATCCACGAAGCGCGGCAGGACCTCCTTCGGAACCTTCACCCGCGCGAACAGCTTCGCCTCGGTGACAGGGTCGCGCAGCCAGACGGCGAGGCTGAGCGAGAGGTTGGAGATGTACGGGAACGGCCTGCCCGGACCGACCGCCAGCGGCGTGAGCGCCGGGAAGATCTGCTCGTGGAAGATGCGGTCGACCGTCTCGAGCTCCTCTGGTGAGCTCTGCGAGCACTGCTGCACCCGGATCCCGTGCTCCGCCAGCTCGGGCCTGACCACCTCCTCCCACAGGCGGGACTCGCGCTCTCCCAGCTCGCGCGTGTGCTCGGTGATCCGCTTAATGGTCTCGAGCGGCGAGAGCCCGTCCGCCTTGCGGGCATCGATCCCGGCGTCCACCTGGTCGTGGAGCCCCGCAACCCGCACCATCGTGAACTCGTCCAGGTTCGAGGTGTAGATCGCCAGGAACTTGAGGCGTTCCATCAGCGGGGTGCGGTCGTCCTCAGCCAGCTCGAGCACGCGCTCGTTGAAGTCGACCCAGGACAGCTCGCGGTTCGTGTAGAGCTCGGGGGATTCGAGATCGGGGCCCACGCCCGCGGGCTCGCCGGTCTCCCCCGTGGTGAGCGTCTCGGCGCCCGATTCCATGTTCAGCTCATTCTCCTCGTCCCAAACCCATTGTTGACTACGCTACTCGTCGTGATCTGGCTGCTCCGCCACGGCGAGGCCGAGGAAGGCTCTCCGGATCCCGAGCGCAGGCTCACGCCAAAGGGCGAGGACCAGGCGCAGGCGGCGGGCGCGGCCCTGAAGCGGCTCGGCGTGCGGCTCGACGGCTGCGTCTCGAGCCCGAAGGTCAGGGCAAGAGACACCGCACGCCTTGCCTGTCGGCATCTGGGTGCCGAGGTGTCCGAGGACAGGCGCCTCGAAGGCGGCCCCTTCGACCTCGGAGAGGTCGCGGCGGGGGTGGGGGAGGAGGTGCTCCTGGTGGGCCACGATCCCGACTTCTCGATGGCGGTGCACGACGCCACGGGCGCACAGGTGAGGATGCCCAAGGGAGGCCTGGCCGGGGTGGACCGTGGGGAGCTCAAGGTGCTGCTGCACCCGAAGGACCTCCGGGCGCTCGCGCAGCGGGACTGCCCGCCAACCGCCATCAGGCTGACCGGGCTGAGCGCCACCCGCCATCAGGCGGCCGGCGCGCCCCCCTCGAGCAGCTCCAGGACCACGCCTTCGCGCAGCCCTCCGCGCGCGATTCGCACCGGCAGCCCCAGCAGGGTTGAGACGGCCTGGAGGACCAGGATCCCGGCCGGGAGCAGCCGCACGCGCTCGGGCTCGAGCTCGAGCCGAGCGGCCAGCTCGGCGATCGGGGTGGCGGAGAGGATCGTCACCCCCCGCTCGAGCGAATCGTGGTCGAGCTCTGCGCCGAGCAGGCGGTGCAGCGAGGTGGCCGTGCCTCCCACCGCCACCGCCGCCATGGCAGGTGGCGCCACCAGCCCCGAGAACGCGGCCGCCACCTGGCCGCGCGCCACACGAATCTCGGCGGCCTCGGTCGGGTCCGAGCGCAGGTGGCCCTTGGCCACCAGGGCCGAGCCGATCGCAAGCGACTCCGACCACTCCACGACACCGCTCGGGGAGCCGATCGCGATCTCCGTGGAGCCACCACCCACGTCGACCACCGCGATCGTGTCCGTGGCCGGTTCTGCCAGCGTGCGCGTGGCCCCCTGAAACGACAGTCGCGCCTCCTCGCGCCCGGAGAGGACGCGCAGGCGCACGCCCGTCCGGGCCTCGACCGCACGGGCGAGATCGTCTCGGTTGGCCGCCTCCCGGATGGCGGCCGTGGCCACCGCCTCGATCTCGGTGGCCCCTGCCTCGCGGGCCACGCGCGCCTGGGCTTCCGCCACGGCGGCTGTCTCCTCGACCTTCGCCGCGGGGATCATGCCGGCCGCGTCGATGCTCCCCCCGATACAGGTGAACTCGCGCAGGGAGACCAGCTCCCGCAGGGACCCCTCAGCGGAATCCGCCACGAGCAGGCGCGTAGTGTTGCTGCCGATGTCGATGCAGGCGCAGATCACCGCACCGATGCCCCGCGGGAGGAGCGCAGCCCGCTCGTTGATCGGGCGAGCACCGCCCCGATGCGCCGCGGGA
>JBPCJI010000044.1:0-9103 GCA_051005475.1 Thermoleophilaceae bacterium | reverse complement strand
GACCTCTGGATCTACTTCGTGGCACCCGTGGCGGGCGCCGTGGCGGGCGCGTTCGCCTATCAGCTCGTGCGCGGCGAGGAGAGCTGATGGCCCGCGTGCTCTTCGTCTGCCGCCAGAACGCCGGCCGCTCGCAGATGAGCGGGGCGCTCTTCGAGCGGGCGGCCGGGGGGCGCCACGAGGCAGACTCCGCCGGCACGACTCCAGCGGGCCAGGTGCATCCCGAGGTGGTCGAGGCAATGCTCGAGCTGGGCGTGGACCTCTCAGGCAGGGTGCCCCAGAGGCTCACGGAGGAGATCGCCTCACGCGCCGACGTCGTGGTCACGATGGGCTGTGGGGACGAGTGCCCGTACATACCGGGCAAGCGCTACGTGGACTGGGAACTCGAGGACCCGGCGGGACGCCCGCTGCCCGAGGTGAGGCTGATACGCGACGAGATCGCGGCGCGCGCCGAGGCGCTGGCGGCCGAGCTGGGCTAGCCCGCCATCCAGGTCGGCGGGGCGATCTTGCCATAGTCCACCGGCGTGGGTGAACTGGCGATCGAGGTCGACGGCCTCCGCAAGAGCTACGACGGAGTCGAGGCCGTCCGCGACCTCTCCTTCAAGGTGGAGAGGGGCCAGGTGTTCGGGCTCCTCGGCCCCAACGGCGCCGGCAAGACGACCACCGTGGAGATCCTCGAGGGCTACCGCGAGCGCTCCGGGGGCCAGGTCAGCGTGCTGGGGCACGACCCGCAGGTCCGCCACCGCGAGCTCCAACAGCGGGTGGGCATCGTGCTCCAGAGCTGTGGCTTCTACCCGCGGTTGACGGTCCGTGAGGCGGTCGAGCACATGGGCAAGGCATACCCCCGGCCGCGGGATGCCGGGGAGACGATCGCACTCGTCGGGCTCGAGGAGAAGGCCGACGCGCGCTCGAACAAGCTGTCCGGCGGGCAGCGGCGGCGCCTGGACCTCGCCCTCGCACTGGTGGGCGACCCCGAGCTGATCTTCCTCGACGAGCCCACCACGGGCTTTGACCCGGCCGCCCGCCGTGCGGCCTGGGGAGTGATCGGCACGCTCAAGGATCTCGGCAAGACGGTGCTGCTCACAACCCACTATCTCGACGAGGCGCAGGCGCTCGCCGACCGCGTGGCGATCGTCAAGGACGGCGCGATCGTGGCCCAGGGCCCGCCATCGGACCTCGGGCCGGGCAGCACTGGCTACCGCATCTCCTACCGGGCGAACGGGAGGCGGGTGGAGCACCAGACCGACGACCCCACCGATCTGCTGCACCGGCTCACCGGCGACGCGATCGCGCGGGGCGAGCGCCTCGATGGCCTCGAGGTCGCCCGGCCGACGCTCGAGGACGTCTACCTGGAACTGACCCAGGACGCGAGACCTGCTGTCGAGCGAGAACGGAAGGGCCCGGGGCCGGATGCCCCGGAGAGGTGATCACGGAATGACCCCACTGGCGCTGGCGTGGGAGCAGTTCCGGCTGGAGCGCAAGCTCTTCTGGCGCAACCCGAGCGCCGCGTTCTTCTCCTTCGTGCTGCCGCTGACCCTGCTCCTGCTCGTGGCGTCGGTGTTCGCCTCAGACCAGGACGAGCTCGACGTGCTGATCCCCGGCATCGCGGGCATGAGCGTGATGGCCACCACCTTCAACGCGATGGCCTACAACCTCACCTTCCTGCGCGAGCAGGGGATCCTCAAGCGGGTGAGGGGCACCCCGGTCCCGCTCTCCTCCTACTTCGCGGGATTCCTCGGCAACGCGGTGGCAAACGCGTTCGTGCAGGTGCTGCTGATCGTGGTGCTCGGACACGTGCTCTACGACGTGACCTGGCCGCAGGACTGGGTCGCGCTGATCGCCTTCACGGGGGTGGGGGTGGTGGCCTTCGGTGCGCTGGGGATCGCCTTCTCGCACGCGATCCCGAACTTCGACTCCACCGCGGCATACGTCAACGCCGTCTTCCTGCCGGCCATCTTCATCTCGGGTGTCTTCTACTCGAGTGACTCCCTCCCGCGGGTGCTCGACGTGGTAGCCCAGGCGCTGCCCCTCAAGCACGTGATCGACGGCTTGAGTGGCGCGATCGTGACCGGGCACGGGTTGGCGGACAACGTTGGGGCGCTCGCGATCGTTGCCGGTTGGGGCGCAGTGGGTCTGCTGGTTGCGGTGCGCGGCTTTCGCTGGGAGTAGCCCTGGCCGGCGCTAGAGCCGCAGGCTATGGCCGTGGCGCCTGAGCCACGCCTCGTGCTGCTCGTAGTCGGGCAGGCGAGCGGCCAGCAGTGACCAGAAGCGAGCCGAGTGGTCGTGCACCTCGAGGTGAGCCACCTCGTGCTCGACCACGTAGTCGAGGATCTCCTCCGGGGCGAGCAGCAGCCGCCAGTTGAAGCTCATCGCACCGGTGGCCGAGCAGCTCGCCCAGCGCGTGCGCTGGCCGCGGATCTGGAGGCTTGCGTAGCCGGCCCCTGCGCGCGCCGCTGCGGCGTCCAGCCGCGGCGGGATCTCCGCGCGGGCGCGGCGACGGTACCACCGCTCGAGCGCGTCACGCAGCGGGGCCGGTCCGGGGCGATCGACCGCCACGTTGAGCTCTGCTCCGCGGCGCGCCACGTGCGCCCGCCTGCGCCCTGGCTCCACCCGCAGTCGTAGGAGCAGCCCTCTCCCCAGGTAGGGGACTTCGCCGCCGTCGACCAAGCGAGGTGGCGGAAGCTCCAGCTCGGACTCGCGCATGCGCCTGAGGGTGCGCTCGATCCAGCCCCGCTTCTCCTCGACGAAGGGCTCCACGTCGCCAAGCGCGTAGCGCGGCGGCACGACGACCTCCACCCCATGCGGGCTGACCATGATTCGCGCCCGGCGGGCACGCTCGGAGCGGCGAACCGTGTAGGGCAGGTCGCTCACCCGGCGCAAGATAGGGTCCACCCCGGCGGACCCGCCCCCTGCCTACCGCCGGGCACGCACGGTGAACTCGCTCAGAGGATCACGGGCACGGTGCCGCCGTCCACCGACCAGGCCGCGCCCGTGACGTTCGAGGCGCGCGCGGAGCACAGGAACGTGACGACAGCCGCGATCTCATCCTCGGTGCCAAAGCGCCCGAGCGGGATCTTGCCCTGCTGGGCTTCGAGTGCCTCCTCGCGCGTGATGCCCTTTGCCTCGGCCACCTGGTCGGCCAGGCCCCCCTCGTCCATCCACAGCCCAGTTGCGACGGGACCCGGCGTGACGGCGTTGACCAGGATGCCCTTGCCGGCGTAGGCATCGGCGAACGTTCGGGACAGGGAGAGCTGCGCCGCCTTCGTGACCGAATACGCCGCGTTCGTGAGCGAGGGCCGCTTGCCCGAGGACGAGCAGATGTTCACGATCCGAGCGTCCTCTCCCATCCGGGCTCCGGCAGCGCGCATCAGACGCATCGAGGCCATCACGTGCAGCTCCCACTGTGCCTGCCAGTCCTCGTCGGTCAACTCGTCAAGAGGCTTGGCCTCCGTGGTCCCGGCATTGTTCACGAGTGCGTCCACCCTGCCGAAGCGCTCCTCGCACGCCGCGAAGATGCGATCGGCCGCGTCCGGCTCGGTCACGTCCACGACCAGGCTGCTCGCGGCGCGGCCGGGGCCGGCGGTCTCGACCTCCGCGGCCTCCAGGGCCCGCCCCGAGCGCGCGACCAGCAGCACCGAGGCCCCCTCGGAGGTGAGCATGCGGGCGGTCGCCAGGCCGATGCCGCGGCTCGCGCCGGTCACGACGCACGCCCTGCCGGTCAGCCCGAGGTCCATGCGGGCAATGATCTCATGCACCCTGACGACGCCCCGCCCACCGTAGCGGCCTACCGGGCGCAATCGGCCACGCTACGCTGTCTGGTCGATGTCCTCGCACGCGCGCAGCAGCCGCGAGGAGGAGCGCACCCTGTCGGTCCGCACGCTGGTGATCGCCAGCGCAGCGTCTGCCCTGGCAGCGATCGTGACCTCCCAGTTCTGGACCAGCGGCACGCCGATCGCGGCGGCGCTCACCCCTGTGTTCGTCACGCTGATCAGTGAGCTGCTCCACCGGCCGACACAGAGGATCGCCCAGCGCTTCACCACCGAGGGGGCTCCGCTGCCGCGCCGCACCGCGGACGCGATGCCGGAGACCGACGCCCTGCCCGAGGCGGCGGGCGCCGGCCCGCCCCCGAGCGAGGAGGAGGACGACCCCCGCCCCGCCCGCGAGCCGCCCGCGCGCGGCCTGGCCGCCGGAGAGCGCGAGTTCCGCACCTACCGCACGAGCCCCACTCGCCGCGTTCCGTGGAAGCCGATTCTCGTGACCGCCGCGATCGCGTTCGTCGTGGGCATGGCCGCCCTCACCCTGCCCGAGCTGATCGCGGGGCAGTCATTTGGATCAGGCGACCGGAGCACCACCCTCTTCGGTGGCGGAAAGGACGAGCACAAGGAGGAGTCGCCCGCCGAGAAGGAGCAGACTGAGCCCGGAAAGACCGCCCCGGATGTCGACCCCGACCAGGCGGGCCCGCAGACCCAGCCACAGCCCGAGCAGACCACACCGGCCCTACCCGAAAGCACCACCCCCTCCCCGAAGAGCCCCACGCCTACCCCGCAGGGTCCCGTGCCCCAGGTTCCGCCCCTGCCGTAGCTCCCCGCCCATCTACCGCCCGGACCCGGGAGCCGCGCCCGGCGGGGCGCTCGCGCGAATGCGCGGGCCGCTGCTGCTACTGACCCGCGCTGTCGGCCGGCTCGCCGTCCTCGCTCTGCTCCTCCGTCGGCTCCTCCTCCTCGTCGTCCGGGTCGGGCACCGCGCCGGGCACGCTGGAGTCGCCCTGTTTTCCCTCCCAGTCGCGCTTGGCCTCCTCGATGTGCTTATCCACTCGGCTGCCCTCCTCGGCGAGTCGGTCAGCTTCGGAGGCGGCCTGGTCGCTCTTCTTCTCGTGACTCTCCATGCCTGGTCGCTACCCCGCCGCCACGACGACGAAACCAAGCATCCCTCTCTGGGCCTGCCGGCCCCTAACCACCGGCGGCCTCGGCGCGGCGCATGCCGCTGATCGCCCAGGCAGCGAAGGCCAGCGCAAGGCCTCCGGCCGCGCCGAAGGCCAGCAGCGCGTCGGCGCGTCCGCCGGCGATCAGGTCCCGCCCCTCCTCGATGACCGCGGTGATCGGGTTGACCCGGGCCACGGCCTCCACCCACCCCGAGAGCAGGCTGACGGGTACGTAGACCGGCGCCGTGAAGAGGATCAGGAAGGTGGGCGTCTGCATCAGCGGCGCCGCCTGCATGGAGCGAAAGCGCAGCGCGATGCCGGCCGACCACATGATCGCCGCGACGTTCACGATCACCGCCAGCCCGTAGAGGCCCACCAGGTCGACGGCCCCGCCACCGACCTGCATCCCGGCGGCGAGCGCAATCGCGGTGAGCAGGATCCAGATGAACACCGCCCGTCCGAGTGCCGCGAGCGCATACCCGGCGATGATCGCGCTGCGGTTGGGCGCCGCGAGCATCATCCGCCTGCCGAAGCCCGACTCGAAGTCGCGCGCCATCCCGATACCGGTGAACACCCCGCCGAACGCCGCCGACTGCAAGAGCACGAACACGAACTGGAAGGCGGTGTAGCCCGACGGATAGTCGAATCCGGGCGCGTCGGCGATCCCCGACAGGCCGCCGGCGAAGGCGGTGAAGAAGAACAGCGGGAACAGCAACGCGGGGATGATCAGCGTCGGATTTGCGAAGAAGTTGTGGAGGTTGCGCCAGCCGATGCCCAGCGCGACGCTGCGAAACCTCATGTGCGCGCCAGCCTCGTGCGCAGTCCGGTCACGGCGAGCGCGAGGAACACCGCGGCGGTGGCGGCGGCGCAGCCGAAGGCAAGCGCCAGTGCCTCCGGATCGAAGCCGTCGATGAACAGGCTGCGGATGCCCTCGATCAGGTAGCTGACCGGGTTGAGCGTGGCGATCGTGCGAAACCACTCCTGCTCGATCAGCGGCCTGGGAAGCGCCATCGAGGAGAGGAAGAGGAACACGAACATCACGGGAAAGAGCCCCTGCACCGCCTCGCTGTTGCCGAACTTGAAGGCCGCGAAGACGCCGATGCACCCGAAGGCGAAGGTGATCAGCAGGGCCAGCGCGACGAGCACGAACGCCCCCGCCAGCCCCGCCTGCAGCGTGGCGCCGGCGGCCAGGCCCACGGCGAGGTAGACGATCGCGTTGATCAGCCCCAGCGCGAGCACCCCGGCGAGCTGTCCCGCCACGAGCGCCAGCCCGCTCATCGGGGTCAGTGCCAGCCGGTCGAGAAAGCCCGTCTCGATGTCACGCGCGAGGTCACTGCCGCCGTTCGACACCGCGAAGATCCCCGACTGGACGAACGGCACGGCGAGCGCGAAGGTCAGGTAGGAGTCGGTGGGGAAGCCGGGCAGGTCTGTGGCGGCGCTGAGACCCGCCGCGTTGATCGCGAGGAGGAACAGCGGGAAGGTGATCGTCGGCACGACCTGCGCCGGCTGGCGCAGGGTACGCATGATCGACCGCCTCCCCAGCTCGGCGACCTGGATCCGCAGCGGCGCGCTCACGCCGCGGCCGAATTGGCCGCCGGAGAGGGAGCGTCCGCGGGCGGCTCGTCCTCGCCGGGCTCGCCCGAGCCCTCGAGCGTGCGGCCGGTCTTCGCCAGGAACACGTCGTCGAGCGTGGGCGCGTGGAGCTGTAGGTGGGCCACTTCGATGTTCTCGTGATCGAGCGCGCGCACGACGTCGGCAAGCGACGCAGCCCCGCCCTTGAGTCGCACCGCGATGCTCTCGTCGATCGCATGCGGGCACTCGCCACCCCCGAAGCGCTCGAGCACGCGCGCCACGTCATCGCGGCGCGCCGGGTCGGCGGGGACGGCCTCCACGCTGGGCTCGCCGACCTCCGCCTTCAAGGCCTGCGGAGTGCCCTCGGCCACGATCCGGCCGTGGTCGATGATCCCGACGCGGTTGGCGAGGGCGTCCGCCTCCTCGAGGTACTGGGTCGTGAGGAACACGGTGACCCCCTCGTCGGCGGCCAGCCGCCCGACCTCCTCCCAGAGCGCGGTGCGGCTCTGGATGTCGAGGCCGGTGGTGGGCTCGTCAAGGAAGAGGATGCGCGGCCCGTGCACGAGGGCAAGCGCCAGGTCGAGCCGCCGCTTCATGCCGCCGGAGTATCCGCCCACCTTGCGCTCGGCGGCGTCGCCAAGGCCCACGCGCTCGATCAGGGTGTCCCCCCTCTTCCTGCGCTCGCCCCTGGGCAGGCCGTGGAGCGCGGTCTGCAGGCGCATGTGCTCGCGCGCGGTCAGGAACGGGTCGAGGGCGGCCTCCTGCAGCGCTGCGCCGATGTTCTCCCGCACCCGCGCGCCGTGCTCCCGGACCTCGTACCCCGCCACGCGCGCGGTGCCCGCGTCGGGAGGCAGCAGGGTGGTGAGCATCAGCACCGTCGTCGACTTACCCGCTCCGTTGGGGCCCAGGAAGCCGTAGATCTCACCCGGCTCCACGTGCAGGTCGATCCCGTCGACGGCCCGCGGTCCCTTCTTGAACTCCTTGACGAGACCCTCGACTTCGATGCTTGCGGGATGCTCGTGACTCATACCTCGGCAGGCTAGCTGCCGCGGGGCGGCGTCAGGCCGTCGTGGCGGGCCGACCGGCGGCCGGATCCACGAGCCGCCACGGCGCGGCATCGGGACCGTCGAGCGCGAGCGTCCAGTGCTCCGTGAAGGTGCGGGCGGCCTCGCGGCTGCCCGAGACCACCGCTGCGGTGTCGCGGTCCTCCAAGTAGCGGCGGCCGCCGAGATCCACCGCGATCGTCATCGTGCTCGGCTCGGCCGCGGCGTCGAGCGCCTCGATGCGGATCTGCCTCACCCTCGGGCCCCGCACGACCAGGCGCGTCTTCATGGAGGCGTCGCCGGGATGCAGCAGCTCCCGGACGGCCTCCGGGCTCGCCACCGCCTCCAGTGGGGCATCCTCGCCGTCGACCGCCTCTGCCCAGGCCTCCACCGCACGCCGCGCGGCCGCCTCCAGCACGTCCGGCGCGAAGCGGGGGTCGGCGAGGCTCAGGTCGAGCGCGGCGGTGCGGGCATCGCCGTCGAAGTCGAGGTCGGCCACCTCGGCGGTCGTGAACCCCTCCGGCAGCTTGTCGGCCACTGCCATCTCCACGAGCGCCTCGTCGGCCACGCGCGAGTCTGACCAGGGTGAGGCCACGATCTCGGCGTCGAGGTGGTGCAGCCCCTCGGCGGCCTGCTCGATCGACCCGACGATCCAGCGTCCATCGCCGTGCTTGGCGAGCGTCCAGTACTCATGCAGAGTCGTGGCCGTGCCCGTCGCCCCCGTCCTCTGGATCAGGTGGCCGCCCGAGTCGAGCACGTAGTCCTCGAGCGTCGCCCGGATCTCGACCACCACGCGGTCCTCCTCGTCCTTCTCACGGTTTACCAGTCCCATGTAGGCCACCTGCGGCACGTTGCGGACCTGCACCCGGTTGTGCCATCCCTTCGTGGCGAAGTCGTTCAGGCGACGCTCCCACTCCACCAACAGATCCGGGCCGACGAGCCGTGCGATCGCGGCATGGTCGCGGGCATCCCAGGCCCTCTGTGCGGCCAGGAAGAGCTGGCCGGCATCGGACTCGACGCGCTCGGCAGCGAACGCCTCGTCGTCCTCGGCCGCCTCTGCCGAGGCGAGCCGCACCCGCTCGACCCGTGCCTTGCGACGCCGTTGCAGGCGCCAGGCCGACAGCGCCCCGGTGAGCATGACGAAGGCGACGACCACGACGATGACGATCACGAAGAACCCGCCGCCGCCGCTCCCCCCACCGCCTGAGGATCCGCCACCGCCGGAGAAGCCACCGCCGCCGCTGCCACCACCACCGCCACCGCCGCCGAAGCCCCAGCTGCCACCGCCCGCGGCGGCCATGACCTCGGCGGCACCACCGAGCGCGAGCAGGAGGAACGCCAGGACCGCGATCGTGGGCGCGCGCCGCAACACCAGGCCCATCTTACGCCCGATGCCCAGGCTCCATCCGGCTCGCCCGGTGGAAGGCGAACGGCTGCTCCCCTGTGTCACTGGATGCCTCGAAGGGCGCGAGCAGGATCGCCTCGTGATCGCCCGCGTCCATGCGCTCGAGGATCCTCCCCGCAAACCAGTTCCCGCACTCGTCCAGGACCGGGGTGCCCGCCGGTCCCG
>JBPCJI010000043.1:0-2914 GCA_051005475.1 Thermoleophilaceae bacterium | reverse complement strand
CCCTTGGCGCCAGCGACGGTCTCCGCGATCCCGGCGCACCCCTTCTGGCAGGCAAACACCGTCGCCCCGTCCTCGACGGTGACGCGCAGCGAAGCCATCTCGCTGCAGACGGGGCAGTCAGACCACCACGCGCCAGAGTCCTCCGCGCATCGCACCGCGGCGGCGCTCAGGCCCGACTTGGCGGCGGTGAGGGCTTCGAGGACGGCCAGCTCGGGCGGGCGCCCGTTGGCGGCGCTCATCGCCCCTCCCCCCGCGAGGGTGTCCAGCTGGCCTTACTAAGAATCCGGCGGAGGAAACGGGCACCAAACGGGCACCTCCGAGGTGGGGAGTGGTCCCCACCTGACGATGGAAACCCCGCATTAGCAGGGGCTTCGTGAGGGTGAGCGACGGGACTCGAACCCGCGACCGCCTGGACCACAACCAGGAGCTCTACCAACTGAGCTACGCCCACCAGGACGGCCACGAATCTAGCAGCGGGTGCGGCAGGGAGTCAGCCGCGACCCGGCACGCTCACCGGCACGGTCTGCTCGGCTATCGCCTCGACGGTCTCTTCCAGCTCCTCATCCTCGTCCCCGCCACCACAGACGACGTTGAAGCAGCCGGTGCCCAGGTTGGGATCGGGCCGGATCGGCAGGCCCCTGATGCTGTCCCACCCGAGCCGCTCGACCTCGTAGGGGTTCATGGCCACGGCAACGGCCGGGTACTCGCAGGTGCGGTCGTGCTGGTCGATCGCGCGGCTGATCGCCTCGAGGTTCTTTGCCTCGGAAGAGCTCACGGGACGACGGGGCCTCCCAGCCTCTCCGTGGAGTGGGCGATCGTGCGGCGCAGGCCCTCGCGGACATCGATCTCGGGCTCCCAGCCGAGCAGGTCCTTGGCCCGGCTGATGTCGGGCTGGCGCACCTGGGGGTCATCCACCGGCAGCGCCTCGAAGACGATCTCGGAGCGAGAGTCGGTGAGCTCAACCACGAGCTGGGCCATCTCGAGCAGCGACATCTCGTTCGGGTTGCCGATGTTCACGGGGTCGTGCACGTCGGACTCCGCGAGGCTCACGAGCCCCCGGATCAGGTCGTCGACGTAGCAGAAGCTGCGCGTCTGGGAGCCGTCGCCGAAGACGGTCAGCGGCCTGTCGGTGAGCGCCTGGCTGAGGAAGGTTGGGATCGCGCGGCCGTCGTTTGCGCGTAGCCGGCGCCCGAAGGTGTTGAAGATCCTCGCGATGCACGTATCGACGCCCTGCTGGCGCAGGTAGGCCATCGTGAGCGCCTCGGCGTAGCGCTTGGCCTCGTCGTAGACCCCGCGCGGGCCGATCGGGTTCACGTTGCCCCAGTAGCTCTCGGGCTGGGGGTGCACCAGCGGATCCCCGTAGACCTCCGAGGTGGATGCCAGCAGGAAGCGGGCGCGCTTTGCCTTTGCCAGGCCGAGGGTGTTGTGCGTGCCGTAGGCGCCCACCTTCAACGTGTGCAGCGGCAGCCTCGCGTAGTCGATCGGGCTGGCCGGTGAGGCCATGTGGAAGATGAGGTCGATCGCCTCCTCGACCTCGTAGTGGTCGGTGATGTCGAGCATCTTGAACTCGAACTCCCCCGACCGGATGTGCTCGATGTTCCGCAGCGACCCCGTCTCGAGATTGTCCACGCAGATCACGCGGTGCCCGCGGGCCAGCAGGTAGTCGCAGAGGTTCGAGCCGAGAAACCCGGCACCGCCGGTCACGAGTGAGGTTGGCATTGTCACGAGGGTACAGCGAGAAACCGCGAGCCCGTAGGATCGGCAGCCAGGAGGGTCGAGATGAGGGGTCGACGAAGAAGGGAGCTGCGGTCCGGGCCGCCGCCGCCGCCCAAGGGCGGCAGGTGCGCGTCGTGTGGCTCGGATGACCGGGTGGAGATCCACCAGGTCGGCGCCATCGAAGGCGGCACACCGCTCTGTCGGACCTGCCTGCGCAAGGTCACGGGGGGCCGGGCGCGGCGGCCCGGTGGCCCGTCGTGATCGGCGCGCTAACCGCGTAGGGGAACGGTGGGCTTGGCGAGGCCGCCCGCTCCGCTCAGCCGCCGCCGCAGCTCGACTCTCGTCCCCCCGTCCCCACCCTCCACGCTCACGCGGTCCATCAGACCTCTCATCAAGGCGATCCCCTTGCCGCGGTCTCCCTCGACCGGGTTGCGCCAGCCACCGGTGTCGCTGATCGTGAGCACCACCTCGCCGTCGGCAAGCCTGGCCTCGAGCTGCACGAGGGCCTCGCCGAACCGGTAGGCGTGCTCGATGGCGTTCGCAAACGCCTCATGGGTGGCGAGCTGGACCTCCCAGACATCCTTCCGGCTCGCTCCCGCCTGCTCCAGCCAGCGCCCCAGCGCCCGCCGCGCGTAGCGCACGGAGGACCGGTCGGTCGGCAGATCCAGTCGCAGGAGCTCTCGCGGCAGCGCGATGGTCCTGAAGGCGAGCAGAGCCACGTCGTCCCTCGTGGGGTCGCTGCCGACCATCGACCCGACCAGATGGTCGCATAGCGCCTCCGGCTCGGCGGGGCCTGCCATGACCACCTGGCGCAGGCGCTCGAGGCCGGCGAGGAGGTCCTCGCCGGGCACCTCCACGAGGCCGTCCGTGTAAAGCAGCACTGTCGAGCCTCCATCGAGCTGCAGGGTCCCTTCCGCGTACTCGCCATCCGTGCGAACCCCCAGGGGCGTCGCGCGGCCATCCCACAGGAACTCCGCGCTCCCCTCGCATCCGAGGAGCAGCGGGGGCAGGTGCCCGGCGCTCGCGAAGCGCAGCTGGGTCCAGTCGGGATCGATGACCGCGTAGGTCAAGGTGGTCATCTGGTCCTCCTGGAGCCGCCGCACGAGGTGGTCGAGCTTGGTGAGCACGGCGCCGGGTGAAAGCCCGTCGAGGGCGTAGGCGCGCAGCGCGTTGCGCAGCTCGCCCATCGTGGATGCGG
>JBPCJI010000042.1:0-5822 GCA_051005475.1 Thermoleophilaceae bacterium | reverse complement strand
CGCCCCGCCACCTCGCCGAGCTGACCGCTGCACTGGGGCTGCTGAGCGTGGACGAGCGCAAGGAAGAGCGCCTGGAGGACCAGCTCGGTCCCTTCTTCGAGCTGACGCGCCGCAGCGACCATGAGTGGGCGATGGCACTCGGCCATGCGGACCTGGAGCACCTCGTCGGGATGGGCCCGAGCGCCCGCCACACGGATCCGGCGAGGACGCGCGAGCGGGTCGCGCGTCTGCCCGAGCCGGTGACGGTCACGGCATCTGTTGCCGTGTCGGTCTACCGGTCTCTCCCAAGCAACACCGACCGCGGCGAGGAGAGCTAGCCGGTCCCGTCGGGACTCTGTGAAGATCAGCGCGATGCCTTTTCTGCGGCGGATGGTGCACGTCGTCGGACCAGTGGTGAAAGAGCGACCGTCGTTCGCCCTCTATCTGCTGGCTCTGGCGACTTTGCCGATCGCAGGCGTCGCGCCACTTGGCTTTCTCAGCGAACGGTCGAGCTGGACCGATGTTTTCGTCGCCGCGGCAGCAGTCGCTTGGGCGCTTGAGGCGGCTTTCCTCCCCCCTTCACTCCACGGTGATCGCAGCCGGTTGCGGAGCGTCTACTTCGCCTTCGGCGTGTTTCTTGTGCTGTCTGCTCTCTCGGCGGTGCTGGTCGCCGACGATCGGCGCGACGCTGCGGTCAACGTCCTGCTCACGGCCGAGTTGATAGCGCTGGCGGCATTGACGGCCGACTACGCACGCAAACGGCGTGGGCGCAACGCGATCGTCCTGGTCATCGGGCTCGGCGCCATCGCCACGGTCGCTCTTGCCGTTCTCGGGGTCACCCTCTTCTACTTCGGCTTCGACACGCCTCTCACGGGCGTCTATGGCGAGCAGTTCATATCGTCGGACTCCTACGTGCGGGCGGCGGCGGGCTTCGACAGCCCGCCCCTTCTCGCCAGTTACTGCATCGTAGCCGCGGCCATCATGGCGATGGATTCAGACATTTCACCACGGCTTCGACGAGCTACGGAGCTGGCGCTCGCGGTCGTCGTGGTCCTTACCCTCTCGCGCGCGATCCTCGGCTTTTTCGTTGCGATGGCCATCCGTGTGGCCGCAACGCGAGGGGCGCCCCGGGCAAAGGCCCTCGCCGCAGCTAGCGCGGTCCTGGCTGTCGCGGCGATGGCGACGCTGTCCCTTGGCCGTTTGCATCTCGATCCGACGCGTCCTTCGACGATCTCCTACGAGGTACCCGATCCCGGTAACCGCCGGGAGGCGTTCGTCACGTCGCTGGACACGCTACGGTCCAGTCCGCTGCTCGGCGCCGGTCCCGGTTCGCTCCCGGGGACGAATCGCGGAGCGCCGTTTCGCGCGCACTTTACGCCGCTCAATATCGCGGCGACCGTTGGGCTCCCGGCGCTGGTCGCGCTTGCCACGGCCCTGACAATGCTGTGGAGGCGACGCCGGCGACCCCTGGACGCGGCGCTCTGGAGCGGCTTCGCTGGTGTGGCCATCGATGCGATCGGACAGGACGTCGAACATTTCCGCCACGTCTGGATTCTGATCGGACTCGCTGCGGCGTCGGCGAGCACCAGAACCCGGGAGCGTTCTGGGACGTCAGCCGCCGAGCCCTGAGGACGAGCTTTCGGCTCGCAATGGCCCGGCGATCGGCGCGGGCAACGTGCGATGCAGCATGAGCGCCACATGGAACGCAAGAAGAATTGTCACCACCTGCCGTGCTGCGTCCGGGAGATCCGCGAGCCAAGGTAGGCCTCCCCACAACGTGATGAAGAAGAGAACGTCAACCGTTGCAAAGATTGCCGCCGCCCAAAACGGGACTGACGCGAGCGCCAGCGCGAGCATGATCCACAGCGCGAACTGGGCGCTGTAGAGCTTGCTGGACGCAAACAACCACAGCAGGCCTGCGGCGGACGCCGGCACCAAGGCATCCCGCCCGATACGGATCGAGTGGAACGTGAGCGCGAGAATAGCCCCAATCCCGAGGGCTAGCAGGAGAGCAGTCGCACGGTTCACCTCGGGGACCACGTCAGGAGCTGAGCTCCACAGCGTGTTCTCCGCGGGACGGTCGCGACTGAACTCGAAAAAGTACGTCCACCCGTCCCGAAGGACGCCTGGCTCGCCACCGCCCACCGCCACCGGCGCATTAATGGCCACCGTGATCACCGCGAAGACGGCCACGACGGCCCCCGCCGCCCGCCATCGAGACTCGGCGAGACGGACGACCACCACGACTGGCAGCACAACGATTGGAAAGAACTTCGCCGACACTGCCAAGGCGAGCACGGCGGCCCCCCAGGCATCACGGCCGCGCTCGAAAAGGACCAGGGCGCCGACCAGCGGGCAGATACCCACGAAATCCCAGTTCTGCACGCCCCAGAAGACGGCCGCGGGCGCCGCGGCTAGCAGCCACGGGTTGGCTCCGCGGAGCTTGGAGAGCAGCCACACGCTCGCGACGGCCAGTGCCCCCAAGGCGGTCGCCGAAGCCACGAAATAGAGTTCGTCGCTTGCACCGGCAAAGCCGGCCAACCACTGGAATGCTCCGATCAGGACCGGATACTCGAGCCGGTAATCGAAGTAGGGAGCCGGATGTGCGGCGAGGTCGTCTCGCCGGTAGAGGTGGACGATGTCGGAGTACTGTCCGACCCCGTCGAATACGCCCGTGCGGAGCAGAAGGCTGATTGTCAGCAGCGTCGCTATGGCGGCCAGCGGGGCGGCGGATCGGGACGCCGGGCCCGCCCGCACGGACCGTCCTGAGGGCGCGGGCATCATCGCACCGTAGCTCGTGCCGACAACCTGGTTGCTCCCCTACGGCAGCCTCGCCCCCGAGCGCACCGCCGTAACCGCCGCGCCCAGCAGCAGGACGAGCCCGCCGATGGTAAAGGCCGAGGTGACCTCTCGTTGCTCCTCCCGCGTGCCGAGCTGGGAGCCGAGCGTCTTGTAGATCGAGGAAAGCTCCTCGTCGTCCTCGGCCGAGAACGCCCGCCCGCCCGAGGCCTTCGCGATCCGCTCCAGCGTCTCGGGGTCCGGTATCGCCGGCAGGCGAGGGCCGAAGTCGGGGCTCGGCACGGTGGCCGCGCTCGTGCCCAGGCTGACGGTGGAGATCGGGATCCGAAGCCTTCGCGCCTCGCGCGCCACCTCCACGGGATCGCGGCCGATGGTGGTCTTCCCGTCGGAGAGGAGGATGATCGCCGCGGGGCGGCGCTTGGCGTTGCGACGGTCGATCACCAGCGCCTCGAGCGCGGACTGGAGCGCGTCGCCGGTCGCCGTGGCCCCGTCGGCCACCTGCCCGTCGATGACCGCCGCCGCCGTGCCGTGCTCCCGGCTGGGGGCCTGGACGGCGTCTGGGACATCCGAGAACGAGACCACCCCCACGCGGAAGCGGTCGGGCAGCTGGTCGAGGAAGATCCGGGCGGCACGCTTGGACGCGGTCAGGCGGTCCGGCTCGACATCCGTGGCGAGCATCGAGCGCGAGTGGTCGGTCACGAGCATGAGCGAGGCGCGCTCGGCGGGCACGGCGACGGTGCGCTGGGGCTTTGCCAGCGCGAGCGCGAGCACCGCCAGCGCCGCGAGAGCGGCTGCGGCCGGCACGTGCCTGCGCCACGGCGCGACCTGCCCGGCGGACAGCTTCAGCGCGGGCGCCGCCGTGAAGCGCACCGCGTACCGCCTTGCGCGCCCGCGGGCGACGATGTATGCGGCCAGGGCGAGCGGCACCAGCAGGAGACCGAGCAGGAAGCCCGGCGCACCAAAGCTCACGAGAGCTTCCGCCCGAGCTCACGGAGCCAGTCCTCGTCGGTGGAGAGCACGGCGTGCTCGACCCGCAGACCGCTCAGCTCGCGCGCCACCTCGGCCCGCCCCGCGGCCTCGATCGCCGCAGAGCGCTCCCTGACGGCACGCCGCGAGGTGTCGACCTCCAGCCGCTCGCCGGTCTCGGGGTCGACGATCGCCAGGCGCCCGACCGCGGGGATCTCGCCCTCGCGCGGATCGCGCACCTCCACGGCGAGCAGGGAGTGCCGCGCCCCGAGCGCGCCCATCAGCGGGATCCAGCCGACCTGGTCGCGGAAGTCCGAGATCACCACCACGAGCCCCGGCTGGCCGGCCACCTCCCGCACGCGCCGGAGCGCCACCGCCAGCGCGGCCGGGTCGGAGTGCCCGTCCGGCGCGACGCCCTCGCCAAGCGCGCGGCGCACCGCGGACACGCCCGGCTTCGATGCTCGCGGACGCAGCAGCCGTGGGGCGCCCGCCCCGAAGGTCACGAGCCCGACCCGCCCCGCGCGCCGGACCGCCAGCCGCGCCAGCACGAGCGTGACGCCCTCGGCCACGTCGAACTTCAGCCTGCTCGCGGTGCCGAAGGCCATCGAGGGCGAGACGTCGAGCACGATCCACGTGGTCAGCGTGCGCTCCGGCACGTGCAGTCGCACGTAGGGCTGGCCAAGGCGCGCCGTCGCCGCGGGATCCAGGTAGCGGACGTCGTCACCCGGCTCGTAGGGGCGCAGCTGCGCGAGCTCGGTGCCGGCGCCCAGGCCGGCGGCGCGCCTGTCGCCGGGAACGGCGCCGGCCGCCCTGCGGGCCACGTGAAGGTCGAGTGCCTCGAGTACGCGCGCGGGCATCGGCCCGGGGCCCTGCCGGGCTGTGGGGAGCTTCAGGGGTGGCCGGCTCACGCCGCCGCCGGGCGCCCCAGATGGTCGGCCGGCGGGCCCATCACCGCGCCGACGACCCGCTCGAGCAGCTGGTCGGCCGTGACGCTCTCGCTGAGCGCGTCGTAGGAGAGCACGATCCGGTGGCGCAGCACGTCGAGGGACAGGTCGCGCACGTCGGCCGCGGTCACGTGGCCGCGGCCGCGCAGCAGCGCGAGCGCGCGCGCCGCCCGGACGAGGCCGATCGGCCCGCGCGGGCTCGCCCCGTACTCGATGAACCCGTCGATCTCCCCGAGTCCGTAGGCGGTCGGGTTGCGCGTGGCGTCCGCAAGGGCGACGGCGTAGCCGATCACCTCGCGGTCCACCAGCACGGTCTGCGTGGCCCGTTCGAAGCGCTCGAGGTTCTCCAGCGTCAGCAGCTCGCGCGGCTCGGCCTGATCGCCCAGCGCGCGCCCGACCACGGCGGCCTCCTCGCCGGTGCTCGGGTAGTCCACGAGGACCTTCATGAGGAAGCGGTCCACCTGTGCCTCGGGGAGGGGATAGGTGCCCTCGGCCTCGATCGGGTTCTGCGTGGCCATCACGAGGAACGGGCGTGGAACCGGGAAGGTCTGCCCGCCGATCGTGACCTGCTGCTCCTGCATCACCTCGAGCAGGGCGGACTGGACCTTCGCGGGGGCACGGTTGATCTCGTCCGCGAGCAGGAAGTTGCCAAAGACGGGACCCAGCTCGACGTCGAAGCGCCCGCTGTCCGGCCGGTAGATGCGGGTGCCGACGAGGTCCGCCGGGACCAGGTCGGGGGTGAACTGCACGCGCCGGAAGGTCCCGCCGAGCACCTGCGCGAGCGTCTTGACGGTCAACGTCTTTGCCAGGCCGGGAACGCCCTCGAGCAACACGTGGCCGCCGACGAGCAGCGCCACCACGAGCCGTTCGAGCATCGCGTCCTGGCCCACGATCACGCGCTTCATCTCGTGCAGCGCCGCCTCGAGCGCCTCGCGGGGCTCGTCGAGGCTCGCTGCGGGGTCGTCGTGCTCGGGGGTCATCTCGAGTCTCCTCTCCGTGTCAGATCATCCGGCCGAACCAGCGCAGGGACATGCCCGCGCCGGCGAGCAGCAGGAGCAGGCCGCCGCCCGCGAAGGCGGAGGTCACCTGCCGCTGCTCGTCTCTGTGTGCAAGCTGTGAGCCGAGCTTCTCGTA
>JBPCJI010000041.1:0-3209 GCA_051005475.1 Thermoleophilaceae bacterium | reverse complement strand
TTCGGCCACGCCTTCTCCCTCGACGAGCGGCTCACCCACGTCCCGCTCGTCGCGGCGGGCCCGGGCGCCCCGCGAGCGGAGACCGCCACGAGCCTCGCCGACCTTCCCCGGATGGTGGCCGAGGCGGCCGGGCTAAAGGACCATCCGTACGCGGAGGATCCCACTCCGCCCGTGGCGCAGTTCGACCCGCCGGGCCCCGCCGAGCACCCGCGCGTGCAGAAGTTCGTGCGCGACCTCGACCTGGGGGAGGAGGGCCTCGAACGGCTCACGGCAGTGCTCACGAGCGCCTGCGACGGGCACCGCAAGGTCGTACACCGCAACGGCCGCGAGCTGCTGTATGACCTCGACGCCGATCCGCTCGAGGAGTCGCCGCTCGACGCTTCAGCGGCGGGCGGCCACTACGACCGCCTGCGCTCGGCCATCGAGGAGGCCGAGCGCGCCCCGGCTCCCAGCGGCGCCCCGGCGGCGGTCGTCCCCGCTGCCTCGCCCGAGGAGCTGGCGGAGCTCGAGCGCCAGATGAAGCTGCTGGGCTACATGTGAAGGCGGGGTCGCCCGCCGGCGCCGCGCGCGCTCGGGCGACTGGCCTCAGCGCACCAACCCCTCCACGAAGGGCACCTCGAGCACCTTCTCGTGGGCGATCGGACCGTGGCCGAAGTAGCCCTCCTCGCCGAACAGCTCGCCGTGGTCGGAGCTCACCACGAGCCATGTGTTCACCGGCAGCTTCGAGAGCAGCCGCTCGAGCACCCCGTCGAGATGCTCGAGCACCGCGATCTGGCGCTCGTGAAGCTCCTTCAGGCGGCGCTCGTCGAAGAACTCTCCGGCCTCGCCACCCTCCGCCCGGATCTGGTCGAGCTTCTTGAAGACCCCATGGACCCCTGAGATGTGGGGAAGCTCCGAGGTGTCCTCACCGGCCTTGGCGTAGGGGTAGTGCGTCTCGCCCACGTTCAGCAGCCAGAAGCTCGGGCGCTCGGCGTCGAAGTGCACCTCGTCCACCATCGCGGCCATGTCGTTGTGACTTGGCATCAGCTCGTAGCTCTCGAAGTCGCGGTTGATCACCGTGAACTTGTTGAGCACCGGCATGGAGACACGGGCGTGGGTCCTGTAGCCCAGCGCGTGGCGCAGATAGGTGGGCAGGAAGATCGACGGGAGGAGCGCCTTGAACTCCATGTCCGCCACGCCGAGACGCTCGCTGTAGCGCAGGAAGTCCTGCTTGTAGTACTCGGAGGCGTAGACGTGGGCCGGGCTCGTGTGCGGCAGCAGCCCCATCAGGAGGTTGAGGTGGGAGGGCGCCGTCCAGGTGGCATAGCTGAAGCGGCGCTCGGCAGCGCCGAGCGCGGACTCCACGCTGCGCGGCGGAGATGCCTTCCACGAGTCCCACCGCAGCGAGTCGAGGATCACGATCACAAGGTTGCGCGCGCCCGCGGGCGCCCGGGGGAGCGGTCTCTCCTCCATCGGCGGCCAGCGTAGCGGTGGTACCTTGAGCGCGGTGTCCACCGAAGGCAGCGGTGACCTGTACGCGGGTCGGATCCCGCTAGGAGAGCGGTCCCTGCGCCAGCACACCGCGCGGGGAACGATCGTGAACGGCAGCTTCCTGGCGGGGTTGAGCTTCCTCGGCCTGCTGAAGGCGTTCGTCGTCGCTGCCTTCCTCACGCCCGATGACTACGGCATCTGGGGCATCCTCCTGGCGGGCATCGTGACGCTGTCGTTCCTGTCGGAGCTCGGCGTGGGGGACAAGTACATCCAGCAGAGCGAGCGCGATCAGCGGCTCGCCTTCGACCGCGCGTTCACGATCAACCTGATCGTGAACCTCACCTTCACCGTCCTCATGGCCGCCGCGGTGCCGCTGCTGGCCGTGATCTACGGCCAGCCCGAGGTCGTGGCCCCGGGCCTCGTGCTGACCCTGGCGATGCCGGCGGCGGGCCTCCTCAGCCCGCTGTGGATCTACTACCGCCGGATGCAGTTCGTCCGCCAGCGCGCGCTGCAGGCGATCGATCCGGTCCTGAGCTTCCTCGTCACCGTCGGGCTTGCGATCGGGGGAGCGGGCTACTGGAGCCTCGTGATCGGCGCGGTGGCGGGAACGTGGTCGGCGGCGCTCGTGACCCTTGCCACCTCGCCCTACCCCCCGCGGCTGCGCCTCGGGACGGGGGTGCGCGACTACCTCAGCTTCTCCTGGCCGCTGGTGATCGCCAACGTCAACCGCCTGGTGGTCGTCCAGGCGCCGATCCTCGTGGGCGAGTGGCAGGTGGGCCTCGCGGCGGCGGGGGCGATCACGCTGTCGGGCTCGATCATCGCCTTCACGCAGAAGGTCGACGCGACCGTCACCCAGACCCTCTACCCGGCTGTCTGCGCCGTGCGTGACAAGACCGAGCTCCTGTTCGAGACGTTCGTGAAGTCGAACCGGCTCGTGCTGATCTGGGGCGTTCCGTTCGGGCTGTCGCTGCTGCTGTTCGCGCCGGACCTCGTGACCTACGTGCTGGGGGAGAAGTGGGAGCCCGCAGTCGGCCTGCTTCAGGCCTACGGCCTGATCTCCGCCTTCAGCCACATCGGGTTCAACTGGGACGCGTTCTTCCGGGCGCGGGGAGACACGAAGCCGATCGCCGCGGTATCGACCTTCTCGACGCTCGTGTTCCTGGCCGTGGCGATCCCGCTGCTCGCGGTCGAGGGCCTGTCGGGCTTCGCGGTCGGCATGGCCGTCTACGGGTTCTCGGCGGTCATCGGCCGGACGTACTTCCTGACCCGGATCTTCGACGGTTTCAAGATGGCCCGCCACGCGGCTCGCGCCCTGCTCCCGGTCGTGCCCGCCGTGGCCGTGGTGATGCTCGCGCGCCTGCTCGAGCCCGGCGAGCGCGGCGGCGTGGCGGTGCTTGCCGAGCTGTGCGCGTTCGTGGCGGCCACCGTCCTGGTGACGGTCCTCGCCGAGCGCGACCTCCTGCGCGAGATGCTCGGCTACCTGCGCCGCGCCAGGGGAGGCAGCCCGGCGCCGGTGGGGTGAAGGTGGCTAGGGTCGGGCGCAGTGGCTCGTGCCCTGCGCTCACGCCGGCTCCTTTTCGCCCTGCTGGTCCTGGCCGTCGCGGGGGCCGCCCTGGTGCTCACGCGGGAGGATGGGCTGCCGCCCGCCGGGGAGCCCAGGGTGATCGATTCCCAGGCGGCCGACCCCTTCGCCTACGACGAGGCCCGGCGCCCGGACTTCGAGCGGCGGGCGGCCGCCG
>JBPCJI010000040.1:0-6923 GCA_051005475.1 Thermoleophilaceae bacterium | reverse complement strand
TTTTTGGGGGGTTTGTGGGGGGGGGGGTTGCTCTTCTGTGCCCTGCCCCCTTCAGCGGGGGGGGGGCGCGACAGCCCCCCCCAGGCCAGCACGAACGCAACTCCGCCGGAGACGATGCCCAAGAGCGGATCGCGCCAGCGCCTGCTGGGTCGTGTAGGAAGGTTCGCCTCGCGATCGAGCACCTCGGCCGGAAGCAGGGTGAACACGCCCACGAATAGCAGCGCGAAGATGCTTTCCACGAGCACGGCCACCACGGCGACGTCGGGGGCACCAAAGAACGCGTAAACCCCGGCCAGCGCGTAGCCGACGGTGGCCAGCGCAAGCGCCAGCGTCAGATGGTGGCGCGGCACCGTGACCGCCAGCGAGCCGACGACCGCCAGGGCCAGCATGAGCACGAGGCCGATATCGCGTGTTCCGATGGTGCCAACGTCGTAGGAACCGGCGGTTGGGGTAGAGATGAGGCCGAGCAGCACCAGCAGCCCGGCGGGAAAGAGCACCGCCGCAACGCGCGTGCGTAGGTCGCGGACCTCGAGGTCGTGGATCCGGTCCGAGAGTGCGTTGAGCGCGGAGAGCAGCACCTCGTACAGATGCGCGGGGCCCAGCCGTGAGCCCAGCCGCGCGAACGCCCCCAGCGGGCGCTGCAGGGCGGCTGCACACAGCAGCAGCAATCCTCCACCTGCGTAGGTCGCGATGGCCATGACATTCTCACTGCGCAGGTCGGCGTGGTAGGCCACGGCGACCTTCACAGGCTCGCGGACGCTCGATTCACCCGCAGCGGCCGCGAGCTGCGCGACCGGCCCCGGAGCGAGACCCCCGACGAGGGCAGCCGTCGCGAGCACCGCCACTGGGGCGAGCATGAGACGCGGGACCGCCCGTGGCTCGCTGCGACACGGTCCGAGGAACACCGCGATCCAGAAGCGGGCAAGGTAGGCAAACGTCAGCGCGGCGCCACCCACCGCAGCGGCGGCGAAGCCTTCGCCGCGCTCGAGCGCCGCCTTGAACAGCAGCTCGTCGGCGAAGAAGCCGACCGTCAGCGGGAGGGCGACAACCGTCCCAACCGCGACGGCGCTCGCGGCCGCGAGAAAAGGCATCTTCGGCGCGAGTCCGCCGACCTCCGACAGCCGCTTGGCGCCGTCGGTTGCCTCCGTGACCGCGCCGGCGGTCAGGAAAAGCGCGCTCTTGGCGATCGCGTGCGCCACTACGTAGAAGGCCGCCGCGCCGGCCCCGGCCGCGCCGCCCAGCCCGTACATGAAGACGACATAGCCGTACTGCGAGAAGGTCGAGTAGGCGAGGATCTGCTTCATGTCCTCACGCGTCAGCGCCAGCAGGCCGCCCACCAGCGTCGACGCGCCGCCCACCGCGAGCAGGCCGTCGAGCAGCAGCCGGCTCGGTTCGATCAGGGGGTAGGCCCGGCCGATCAGCAGAACGCCGGCGGCGACCATCGCCGCGGAGTGCAGGTAGGCGGAAACGGGCGTTGGGGCGGTCATTGCCCGCGGCAGCCAGAAATGGAAGGGAACCTGAGCGCTCTTTGCCAGGCCGGCGACCATGATCAGGGCACCGGCGAGTGTGAGCGTGCCCCCGGGACGTACCAGCTCGAAGAGCTCGGGCAGCGAGAAGGTGCCATATTCGGCGTAGAGCAGCAGCGCGCCGATCAGCAGCAAGGTGGCCGTGATACCGGTGACCAGCAGCGCCATCAGCGCCGACCGGCGCGACTCGGCCTCGTGGCGGTCATAGGCGATCAAGAAGTAGGACGCGACCGCCGTCAGATCCCAGAAGAAGAACAGCAAGATCAGATCCTGCGCGGTGGCAAGACCAACCATCGAGAACATGAAGAGGACCAGCAGGGCGTAGAAACGCGGCTGCTCTGCCATCGAGCGGTCTTGGTGCTCGAGGTGAAGCGGCAGGTAGCGCCACGCGTACAGAAAGACGGCGAAGCCGACCCCGGTCGCGAGCAGCGCGTAGAGGGCGCCCAGCCCGTCAAGGCGAAAGTGGAGGCGAAGGTCGAGGCTCGGCACCCACGGCCAGTTGACACCACCCCAGCCCGAGAGCCACAAAGTGAGCACGGCGGCAAAGCCGAGAGCGGCGAGGGCCGCTGCTACCAGCGCGGGAAGAGCCCGCCAACAGCGGCGAGGATCGGAGCGGCTTGACACTGCGGGGTCTACCCGGCCTTGCACAGCTGGCGCGACGTGGTGTCGCTCGCGCCGCTTGTCCGCCGCGGGGGGGCCTGAATCACCTGCGGGAGCCTACGACGGCCCGTACCTGCCGGGCTTTCTGAGGGAGCCGCTGCCCGCTCGCGGGCACTGCTGCGCCATCCGCAGAACGGTCAGGGCGGCGCGACCGCTGCGGGTAAGGCAGAAATGCGGAGCGCCGGCCCTCACGAGCCCGAGCCTCGTGAAGCAGCTCATGACATGGTCGCGGCGCGTATGTTCGCCGTCGGTCAGCCAGCTTGACCAAAGCAGGCTGTACTCGAGTCTTCCCGGCTCACCACCGGCAAGTCTACCGGGGGGGCCGGTAGGTTTCGGCGCACATGGCCGAACGGCGCCCGAAGGGGGCGGGACGCGAGCGGGTGCTGGGCACGGGCGCCCTGTTCAGCACCGCCTACGGAAACGTGGGCAGCTCGATCTACTACGCCCTGGGGCTCGTGGCCGTCTTCGCGCTCGGGATGACCCCGGTGGTCTTCCTGATCGCGGGCCTGATCTTCGTCTGCACGGCAGCCACCTACACCGAGGCCACGCCGATGTATCCCGAGGCGGGCGGGTCCTCGTCCTTTGCGCGGCGGGCCTTCAACGAGTTCTGGTCCTTCGTCGCCGCCTGGGGCCAGATGCTCAACTACATCATCACGGTCGCGATCTCGGCGTTCTTCGTGCCCCATTATCTCGGCGTCTTCTGGGAGCCCCTCAGCAAGTCGCCGGCCGACATCGTCGGGGGCATCGTCGTGATCGTGATCCTCGCGCTGGTGAACGTCGTGGGCGTAAAGGAGTCCGCGGGGTTGAACGTCTTCTTGGCGCTGGCGGACTTCCTGACCCAGGTGATGCTGGTGGTGGTGGGCATCGTTCTCGTCCTGTCCCCGGACACGCTCGTGAACAACGTCGACTTCGGCACCTACCCGACCGTCGGCGACTTCCTCGTGGCGATCCCGGTGGGGATGGTGGCCTACACCGGGATCGAGACGATCTCGAACATGGCCGAGGAGGCGCGTGACTACGGCACCACCATTCCCCGCGGTATGGCGGGGGTGGTTGCCGCGGTGATCGCGATCTATGCATTCCTGCCCTCCGTGGCACTCTCCGCGATGCCGGTGGAGGACGGAAAGACCCTGCTCGCGCTCTCCAAGGAGGAGGGCGGCTTCGCCGATGACCCGATCCTCGGGGTCGTCAAGAACATGGATCTCGGCGCCCTCCAGGGGGCGGCCGAGGTGTACGTGGGCCTGCTCGCCGCCACGATTCTCTTCATCGCCACGAACGCCGGGCTGATCGGCGTGTCGCGGCTCACCTACTCGATGGGACAGCACCGGCAGCTACCCGAGGGGCTGCGGGCGCTCCACCCGCGCTACCGCACCCCGTACGTGGCAATCGGCATCTTCGGCCTGGTCGCATGCCTGACGATCCTTCCCGGCCAGGCGGACTTCCTCGGGACGATCTACGCGTTCGGCGCCATGCTCTCGTTCACCGTCGCGCATTTCGCGGTGATCGCGCTGCGGATCAAGCAGCCCGACAAGGAGCGACCATGGACCGGGCCCGGCTCGATCAAGGTCGGGGGCCACCGGCTGCCGCTCTACTCGATCGTCGGGGGGCTCGGGACCGGGATCGCGTTCATCGTGGTGAACGTGCTCAACATCACGACGTTGATCGCGGGAGCCGTCTGGCTCGCCGTGGGCATCGCAAGCTACGTGCTCTACCGGCGCAATCAGGGGCTCAGCCTCACTCAGACCACGAAGGTCGTGATGCCCAAGGCGATCGTCGAGCACGAGGTCGAGTACCAGTCCGTGCTGCTCGCCTTCGAGAACGGCCTGTACTCGCCCGAGGCGGTGAACACCGCGGTCAAGCTCGCTGCCCGCAGGCGCCGGGGGATCCACGTGCTGGTCACGATCACGGTGCCCGCCAACGCTCCGATCGACGCGGTGATGCCCGAGGCGGAGGCCAAGGCGCAGGCCGCCATCGACTCCGCGCGGGTACGTGGCAGGCGGCGCGTGAGCGGCCATTTCGAGAAGGTCAGGGCGGGCGAGGCCGGGCGCCGCATCGTGCTCGAGGCGAAGGAGATCGAGGCCGCGGCCGTGGTGATGGCACTGCCTCCACGTCGCACGGGCTCATCGATCTTCGGCAAGACGCTCGAGACGGTGCTGTCCGAGCGTCCGTGCAGGGTGATCATCGACTCCTCGCGCGATGTGCGTGAACGTGGTTCGCCCGCCTGAGGCGCCCTAAGATCATCGCCGTGGACCGTGCCTATCTGGCCAGCTCACAGGCGCTCAGCGTGATCCTCTGCGTGGTCGGCGTGGCGCTGGTCGCCACTACGCTGGCCCGGGGCGGGGGACCGCTGGCGCTCGGCGTGATCGTCGGGGTGCTGTTCGCGGTGCTGGGAGCCGCCCGCCTGCGGCTGGCACGAGCGATGGCTCCCGACCGGGGCGCGTGAGCCGGCCCGAGGAGCCGGGCGGCGGGCGGGTGCGAGCCTCGCTGCGGCGGGGCTCGGAGGAGGCCGAGGCGCGGATCGCCCGCAGCCTCGGTGAGCCCGCGCTGTTCGCGGTCGGGCTCAGTGCCGCCGGGTCCTCGATCTACTTCGCGCTGGGGGTGGTGGCCGACGGCGCCCTCGGGCTCACCCCGGTGGCCTTCCTCGCCGCCGGCATCTTCTTCGTGGTCACGATGCTCACCTACGTCGAGGGCAACTCGCTCTATCCGGAGCGCGGCGGCGCATCCGTTTTCGCCCGCTACGCATTCAATGAGCTGTGGAGCTTCATCGCCGGATGGGCGATCCTGCTCGACTACCTGATCGTGATGGCGATCGGCGCCTTCGCGGTGTCGCACTACCTCGCCGCGTTCTGGGGAGACGCGGGTGATCCCGGCGTGGAGCTCGTGATCGCCGGTGCCACGATCGCCTACGTCGCGCGGGCAAACATCCAGGGCATCACGGCGGAGCGGTTCCACTTCCTGCTGCGGCTCTCGGTCGCGAGCGTCGTGCTCTTCGCGGCGATCATCGTCGTCGGGTCCGTCCAGCTCTTCGACCTGGCGCTGCTGACCGACTCGATCGAGCTGGGGGAGACCCCCGAGTGGAACGACGTGGTCTTCGCCAGCGTGATCGCAGCGGTCGCTCTCACGGGCATCGAGGCCGCCTCGGGGCTCGCGGGCGACCTCCGTGTGGGGCGGCGGGGGCTGCGCCGCGTGGTCAGGGTGGCCGCCGCCGGGGTGCTCATCCTGTTCGTCGGGATCTCGGTGGTCGCCCTGATGGCCGTGCCGGTCGTGGACGGATCCACAGAGCTCGGGGGAACCCTGATCGAGGCTCCCGTGCTCGGCGTGGTCTCGCAGTTCGAGCCCGCGTGGGTCGCGGATGCCTTCCGGTACGCCGTCGGTGCGCTTGGAGCGCTGGTCCTCGTGCAGGCCGTGAACGGCCAGATGCTCGGGCTCGGCCGGCTGGCCTACTCGCTCGGCACCAACAGTCAGATACCGAGTGTTCTCTCCCGCCTCGATGACGACCGCTCCACGCCCTACGTGGCGATCACGATCGCCGCGCTGGTCGCGTTCGCGCTCACCATCTCCGCCGACGTGGAGTTCCTCGCGGGCATCGTCGCGTTCGGGGCGATGCTCGCGTTCACGCTCGCCAACCTTTCCGTGATCGTCCTTCGCTTCCGCGAGCCCGACAGGAGGCGGGCCTACACGATGCCGCTGAACGTGCGGGTGGGGCGGGGATCGCTGCCGCTCCCGGCCGCCCTTGGGGTGGCGCTCGGCGTGACGGCGTGGGTGAGCGTGGTGGCCCTGCACGAGGGCGCGCGAATCGCGGGCGGCGCCTGGATGGCGTTCGGGATCGCGCTGTATCTGGTCTACCGCCGTGGGCAGGGCAAGTCGCTGACCGCGCGTTACACGATTCCAGCCGAGGCGCTCAAGGAGGCCAGGGACACCGAGTACGGAAGCATCCTCGTGCCGGTCTCGGGGGACGTGCTCGATGACGACATCGTGGGCACCGCGGGCCGCCTCGCCGCCGAGGAGGCAAAGGAGGGCGAGGGCGGCACGATGCTCGAGGTGGTGTACGTGTTCGAGATGCCCCTGTCGCTGCCGCTCGACGCGCGCGTCCCGCCCGAGCGGGTCGCCGGCGCCAGGCGGACGCTGGCGCGCGCCAAGGAGGTCGGGGAGGAGTACGAGGGGGTCGAGGTGGCGACGGCAATGGTGCGCGGGCGCACGACCGGCGCCGCGATCGTGACCGAGGCCAAGCGCCGGGGGGTGGAGGCGATCGTGCTCGCGGCCGAGGAGCCGAGCCGCATCCGGGGGGGAGCGATCCTCGGCGGGCTGGCTCGCGGGCGGGATCGATTTGCCGGGGAGACCACCAGGTACGTCATCGAGAAGGCCCCCTGCAAGGTGATCCTCACCGCGGCGCCCGCAGAGACGGCGGGTGGCGGCGGCAACGACCTGCCCACCGGCGTCGCCTGATCGCCCCGGTGGGCGCCGTCCCACCGCTATTGTGCGCTCTTCATGTTCGTCCTGATCGTCGGCAGTGGGCGGGTCGGCTCGGCGGTCGCCAAGTCGATGCTCTCCGACGGCCACGAGGTGGCGGTCCTCGACGAGAACCCCGAGGCCATAGCGCTCCTCAGCCGCGGGCAGGATGAGAGCTGGGAGGACCTGGGCGGGTCCTGCACGGTCGGCACCGCGCTGGAGATCGACGCCCTTCTGGAGGCGGGCATCGACCGTGCCGACGCCTTCCTGGCCTCCACGGACGGGGAC
>JBPCJI010000039.1:0-8036 GCA_051005475.1 Thermoleophilaceae bacterium | reverse complement strand
GCAGCCTCCGATTGCTCGGAGACGGCGCCGGTCTTGCGCGCCGCTTGGGCGCTGCCGGCTTCGCGGTCAACCCTGTGCCCGGCGGGGCCGGGTCTTACCTGGGTTGGCGACCGCGCGTTTTCGGTCTCCGCGCCACTCGCGGCGACCACGGTTGCGAGTCCTGCGAGGTTGCGGGCGGCGTTCTCGTCACGGTCGAGTGAGAGGCCGCATTGCTCGCAGCGGAATGTCCGCTCGGAGAGGGGCAGCTTGGCTTTCGCTGCCCGACAGCCCGAGCACGTCTTCGAAGATGGATAGAAGGTCGGCGCTTCGATCAGTGTGCCGCCACGCCAGGCGCACTTGTATGTGAGCTGGCGGCGCAGCTCGGCGAGCGAGGCGTCGTGGAGTGCGCGCCGCAGGCCGCGGTTGCCGGCGCGGCACAGCCCGGCGGCGCCCAGGTGCTCGACCACGACGGTGCCGTAGGTCGAGGCGAGCCGGGTGGTCAGCTTGTGGAGCGCATCACGGCGGACGTTCGCGACGCGGCCGTGAAGGCGGGTGATCTGCCGCTCGGCGCGGCGCTGGCGCGAGGAGCGCGTCGCTGGGCGCTTGCCTGGCCTCGCTCGGCCGCGTTCGTCGTAGCAGTCCGGGTTGTTGGCGCGGCGCTGGCGATCGGCCTTGCGCTGGAGGCGGCGGAGCTTGCGCTGCGCCTTCGAGAGCGCCTTCGGGTTCTCGACCCTCTCCCCGGTCGATAGCACCGCGAGCTGGCGTACACCGGCATCGACGCCGACCGTGGCGGCGGGTCGAGCGGGCGCGGGGTCGTCGCGGGAGACCTCGCAGGTGAGCGAGCAGAACCAGCGCCCGCCCTGGCGGCTCACGGTCGCCGACAGGACGCGCGCATCGCCGGCCTCGATCTTCCGCTGCAGCTTGCTCGTCGGCTCGTGGGCGCGGACATGGCCGATCCGCGGGAGCTGTATGCGGGTGCGGCCCGAGAGGCCGAAGCTGCCGGTGGTGTAGCGAAACGACTCCCGGCAGCGACCTCGGCGCTTGAAGCGGGGGAAGCCGACCCGGCGGCCCCGGCGCCGGCCCTTGCGGGAATCAGAGAACGCCCGCAGAGCGCGTGCCAGCCCGTCGAGGCCCGAGCAGGCGGCTTCCTTGGAGTTCTCCGGCCACCACGGCGCGGCCTCGTCCTTTGCCCGGTTCCACTCGCGGCGCAGCGCCGGGAGTGTCCACGGGACCTCCACGTCCTCGCCCGCGCCGCGCCGGTCGAGGCGGTCCTTGACCAGCCCGAGCGCCCAGTTGTAGGCAAACCGCGCGGCGCCGGCGTGGGAGGCAAGCTTGCGCTCCTGGGCTGGGCTGGGGGCGAGGCAGAAGCGGTATGCCTGGGTGACCGTCGCCATCTCTCTACGCTGCCTCGCCCGCCGCCCTGAGCGCGCGCTCGGCGCGCCGGCGCGCCGAGCGGCGGCCGTACAGTCGCGCGCACATCGAGGTCAGCACCTCGGTGATGTCGCGAACGAGATCGTCATCTACCTCGCGCTCCTCCACAACGACAAGCCGCCGCCCCTGCGCCCGCAGCGCCGCCTCGACGTACTCGACGCCAAAGCGCGCCAGTCGCTCGCGATGCTCGACCACCACCGTACCGAGCGCCGGATCGGCCAGCAGCCGCTTCAGCTTCCCGCGTGAGCCGTTCAGCCCGGAGCCGACCTCGGCCACGGTGGCGGTCACGCCGAGCCCCTGCGCCGTCGCCCACGCCGCGAGCCGGCCCACCTGACGATCGAGGTCCTCGCGCTGATCGGACGAGGAGACGCGAGCGTAGAGCGCCACGCCATCGGCTGCCGGGCGGGGCTTATCGACAACGATCGTCCCCGACGGCAGCTGCCGCGCCGGCACCGGCAGCTTTCCCTGACGCCACCAGCGGTAGGCGGTGACGTAGTGGACGCCCTCCTCGCGTGCGTAGTCCGACAGCTTCATCGCCGCCCAGAAGCCTACGGTTGCTATCGGACGCTAAGAGAGCGTCGAGCAGTTCGTTACCCCCGGGCCCTCGTCCGCAAAGGCCGCTACCCTCATCTCGTGCTGTCAGGTCCGGCCCGCTCGCTCTCCGCCCTCGCCGAGCGGGCCCCTCTCCGAAGCGAGCGGGCCCGCGCGCGGAGCGGCGTTTGACCGGCACCCGCTTCATCTTCGTCACGGGCGGCGTCGTGTCATCGCTCGGCAAGGGCATCGCCGCGGCGTCGATCGGGCAACTGCTGGTCTCGCGCGGCCTGTCGGTCTCGCTGCAGAAGTTCGACCCCTACATCAACGTCGACCCGGGCACGATGAGCCCCTTCCAGCACGGCGAGGTGTTCGTGACCGAGGACGGCGCGGAGACCGACCTCGACCTGGGCCACTACGAGCGCTTCACCGACGTCAACTCCACGCGTGGGTCCAACGTGACCACCGGGGCGATCTACGACGCGGTCATCCGCCGCGAGCGGCGCGGGGACTACGCCGGCGGCACCGTACAGGTGATCCCCCACATCACCGACGAGATCAAGAGCCGCATCCGCCGCGTCGCCGAGGCCGAGGACGTGGACTTCGTGATCACCGAGATCGGCGGCACGGTCGGGGACATCGAGTCCCTCCCGTTCCTGGAGGCGCTGCGCCAGTTCCAGGTCGACGAGGGGCGCGAGCGCTGCATGTTCCTGCACCTCACGCTCGTGCCCTACCTGGGCCACGCAGGCGAGCTGAAGACCAAGCCCACCCAGCATTCGGTCCAGGAGCTCCGGCGGATCGGCATCCAGCCGGACATGGTGATGTGCCGCAGCGAAGAGCCCTTGTCCCGCGAGATCCGAGAGAAGATCGCGCTGTTCGTGAACCTCCCGGTCGAGTCGGTCGTCTCCGCCCGGGACGTCGACTCGATCTACAAGGTGCCGCTCTACTTCCGCGCCGAGGGCGTGGACGACCAGGTGCTCGAGCACTTTGGGATCGAGACCGAGTCGCCCGACCTCTCCGGGTGGGAGGCGCTCGTCAAGCGCTACGACACGGCGGGGCCCATCGTGCGGATCGGCCTGGTCGGCAAGTACACCAAGCTCGCGGATGCCTACCTGTCCGTGATCGAGGCGCTCGGACACGCGGGCGCCCACCACGGTTGCAAGGTCGACGTGCGGTGGGTGGACTCCGAGGGCCTCGGCGGCGGTGAGGCGCCCGATGACCTGGCCGAGTGCGACGGCATCCTGATACCGGGCGGCTTCGGCGTTCGCGGCATCGAAGGCAAGATCCGGGCGGCCCGCTACGCGCGCGAGAACGAGGTGCCCTACCTGGGTATCTGCCTCGGCATGCAGATCGCGGTATCCGAGTTCGCCCGCCACATGGCGGGCATGGACGGCGCGAATTCGACGGAGTTCGACCCCGAGACCCCGTTCCCGGTGGTCGACCTCCTGCCCGAGCAGAAGGAGGTGCGCGACATGGGAGGCACGATGCGCCTGGGGGCCGACCCGGTGAAGCTGCACGAGGGCACGCGCGCCCGGCAGGTCTACGGCGAGCCGGTCATCTACGAGCGCCACCGCCACCGGTACGAGGTCAACAACCACCTGCGCCGGCGGCTTGAGTCCGCCGGTCTCGTCTGCTCTGGCACCTCGCCGGACGACCGGCTCGTGGAGGTCATCGAGCTACCCGGCCACCCGTTCTTCGTCGCCTCCCAGTTTCACCCGGAGTTCAAGTCCCGCCCGCTGCGCCCGCAGCCGCTGTTCCGCGAGCTCGTCGGGGCAGCACTGCGACGGGCCGGGAAGGAAGCGCCGGAAGTCGAGCCCTCCGTGGTGGTGAACGAGGCGCTCGACGCCGAATCCAGGGCGTGACGGCGGTTCGCGCAGTGGGCGCGCGAGCTTCCGAGGGCTCTACCCGGCCGCCACGCGCCGACGCCGCGGAGCGGGGCCGGCTCGCCGAGGACTTCGTCCGCCTGTGTGAGATCGAGAGCCCGTCCGGGACAGAGCGCGAGATCGCCGACGCCGTCTCGGCGGAGCTGCGCGCGGCGGGGCTCGAGGTGCACGAGGACGCCAGCGCGCGCGCGACCGGGTCGCAGGCCGGCAACCTGCTCGCCCGGCTCCCCGGCCCCGCGGGGGCGCGGACCATCCTGCTCTGTGCCCACCTCGACACGGTCCCCCTCGCGGCTCCGGTGCAGGTCGTGCGCGAGGCTGGCGCCTTCACCAACGCGCACGAGGCGATTCTCGGCGCCGACAACAAGGCCGCCGTGGCGGTCCTGCTGGCGGTGGCGCGGCGGCTCGCCGGCGGGGGCTCTCCGGTGGGCGTCGAGCTGCTCTTCACCACCTGTGAGGAGCTCGCGCTGCGCGGTGCCAAGGAGGTCGACCGAGCGGCGCTCCAGGCCGAGTTCGGCTTCGTCTTTGACCACGCCAGCCCGATCGGCGAGCTGATCGTGGCGGCGCCGACCTACTACCGCGTCGAAGCGCGCTTCCATGGCGCGGCCGCGCACGCGGGCATCCGGCCCGAGGACGGTCGCAGCGCGATCGGCGCGGCCGCCAGGGCGCTCTCCGCGATGCCGACCGGCCGGCTCGACCAGGAGACCACCGCGAACGCCGGCGTGATCGAGGGGGGTAGCGCGGCGAACGTGGTTGCGGAGCACTGCCGCGTCGAGCTCGAGGTTCGCAGCCTCGACGACGAGCGCGCGGGCAGCGTGGTGGGGGAGATGGTCGACCGGCTCGCCGAGGCGGCCAGCGAGACGGAGTGTGATGTCGAGACAACCGTCGAGCAGCTCTTTCGCGCATACCGCCTGGCGCGCACCGTCCCTGCCGTCCGCGCGGCGGCGGAGGCACTCGAGGCTGCCGGAGTCGAGCCCGCCTACGTGTCCACGGGCGGGGGCAGCGACGCGAGTGCGCTGATCGCCGCCGGCCTGCCCGTGCTCAACGTGGCCAACGGCACCGAGCGCAACCATCAGCCCGACGAGTCGGTCACGGTGGAGGCGCTCGAGACGATGTTCGACGTGACGCTCGGGATAGTCGGGCGCTCGGCGGAGGTGTAGGCAGATGGGCTTCGAGCGGATCGCCAGCGAGGAGATCTGGCAGGGCCACATCGGGGGCGTTCGGGTGGACACCTTCCGCTACGACGACGGCGAGGAGGCCACGCGCGAGATCGTCAGCCATCCAGGCGCGGTGACCGTTCTGCCCTTCGACGGCGAGCGGGTCTGGCTCGTGCGCCAGCCGCGTGAGCCGGTGGGAGAGCAGGCGCTGCTCGAGCTGCCCGCAGGCAAGATCGACGTCGAGGGGGAGGACCTGCTGGAGACCGCCCAGCGCGAGCTGGCGGAGGAGATCGGCATGGGCGCGCGCGAGTGGCGCCATCTCGTGAGCTTCTACAACTCGCCGGGACTGCTCTCGGAGGAGAACCACCTGTTCCTCGCCGAGGATCTCTACGAGCAGCGCGCGGAGTCCGGGGAGCAGGAGCGGATCGAGATCGTGCAGCTGCCGGTCGCCGGTATCGACGCCGCGATCAGATCCATTCGCGACGCAAAGACCCTGATCGGCCTTCTCTGGCTGCGCAGCTTCCTGCTCGGGCGCTGACCCGGGTCAAGGGATTCCCGGGGCCGGCGCGAAGAGTGGACCGTGGCTACCGTGGCACGACCGGCCGGCGTACGCCCGTTCGAGCACCTGGTGCTGGACTTCCTCGCCTACCTCGAGTTCGAGCGCGGGCTCTCACGCAACACGCTCGAGGCCTACCGCTCCGACCTGCTGCAGTTCGGGCGCTTCCTCGATGAGAGGGGCGCGAGCGTGATCGAAGCCGACGGCGCGGCGGTGGGCGATTTCCTGGCGACGCTGGGCGGCACGGGTGGCCGCGCGGCCTCTCCCGCGACCGTCCACCGCAAGGCGGCCTGCCTGCGCTCCTTCTACCGCCATCTGCGCCGGGAGGGCATCCGCGAGTCGGACCCGACTGCGAGCCTCGGCTCCCCGCGCCGGGGCCGGCGCCTGCCGCAGGTGCTGACCCGGGGCGAGGTGGCCCACCTGCTCGTCCAGCCCCGCGGCAGCGAGCCGACCGAACTGCGCGACCGGGCACTGCTCGAGCTGATGTATGCCTGTGGCCTGCGCGCCTCGGAGGCAATCGGCCTGGAGGTGGGGCACGTGGACCTGGACGACCTGGTGCTGCGCGCGCGGGGAAAGGGATCCAAGGAGCGCCTGGTGCCGATCGGCACGGCGGCGGCAGACGCCGTGCGCCGATATCTCGAGCGGGGGCGCCCGCCGCTGGTCGGCGCGGCCAACGAGACCCACCTCTTCGTGAACTTCCGCGGCGGTGCGCTCACCCGACAGGGCCTCTACAAGATCGTCCGCCGGCACGCCACGAGCGCAGGATTGGCCGACCGAATGAGCCCCCACACGCTACGCCACACGTTTGCCACCCATCTCCTTGCCGGTGGCTGTGACCTGCGCTCGGTCCAGGAGATGCTCGGGCACGCAGACGTGGCAACCACACAGCTCTACACCCACCTCTCCGGCGAGCGACTGAAGGACGTCTACTTTCGCGCGCATCCGCGGGCGACGGCGCCCTGACGCGCTCCGTGGCTCCGCGCCCCGGTCTGCCGCCTGCTAGAACCGGACGGGTGTGCCGGCCCGCCGCATCCGTTCTCGCTTTGGCGCTCGCGCTGCTCGCCGGCTGTGGCAACGACCGCATCGAGTCAGGCAGCCTGTTCGACGTTCGCGGCGGAAACACCACCCAGAGTCTCCGCTATCCCGACGCCGGCCTGACTGTGTCGGTGCCGAAGGAGTTCTCCGTCAAGCCCTCCGTCGCGCCACAGCTCTTCCGGGCATCGCTGAACGAGGCTTTCGTGTCGAGCTTCGCCTACCGGCGCAGGGAACAGCTGCCGAAGAGTCGCGCGGACCTGCGTACCGCGCGCCGCCGGCTCGTGGCGGCCGCGAAAAAGCGTGACAAGACCTTCCGCCTGCGAAGCGCTCGCCTGACCAAGGTCGCCGGAGCACCTGCGATCGAGCTGCTGGGCGATCAGACCATTTTCATGGGCAGGCTGAGAATTCGCAGCCTGCACCTCTACAAGGGGAACGGGGAGTACGTCGTGGAGCTGGCAGCGCCCCGTGCGGCCTTCCGCCGCCTCGATCGGGCGAGCTTCCCCGGCATCCGCAACAGCCTGAAGGTCACGGGGCGGGTGAAGAAACCGAAGAAAGCCGCGAAGAAGAATGCCGGCTCGAAGAAGAGGGCCGGGTCGGGGAAGAAGTCCTCGGCCCCGGACAGAGGGGGCTGATGCCCGAGCTGCCCGAGGTCGAGACGGTCTGCCGCCAGCTCGCGCCGCACATGCAGGGGCGGGTCCTGCGAGAGCTCGAGGTGCTCGACCCCCGCTGGTGTCAGCCGGCTCCCCCCGGAGAGCTGGCCGATGCAGTCCGCGGGCGCCGGATCGAGCGCGTGGCCCGTCGCGGCAAGTACCTGCTGGTCGAGTTCGCGGACGATGTCACGCTCGTGATGCATCTGCGGATGACCGGCACCCTGCTGCTGGTGGCCGAGCGCGAGGACCGCTCCGGCCGGCCTCACCTGCGCGCGCGCCTCGAGCTCGATGACGGCCACCGGGTGCTGTTCTGTGATCAGCGCCGCTTTGGCACCGGGGAGGTACTGCTGGGGACGGCGGCGGTGGAGGACTACTTCGGCTCGCGGCTGGGCATCGAGCCGCTATCCCCGGACTTCACCGCGGAGGCCCTGCGGGCTCTCACGCGTGACCGCAGGGCTCCGGTGAAGGCGTTCCTGCTGACCCAGGAGCGGGTCGCGGGCGTGGGGAACATCTACGCCGACGAGGCGCTCTTCCGGGCCCGGCTCCACCCGCTGCGCCCCGTGGGCACGCTCCGGCGGGGGCAGATCGCGGCACTGCGGGACGCGGTGGTCGAGTCACTCGAGGCCGGCATCGACGCCCGCGGCGCGACGATCGAGGACTTCCGCCACGCTGACGGCGCGCGCGGATCCTTGCAGGACCGCTTCCTGGTGCACCGCCGCGAGGGAGAGCCCTGCCCGCGGTGCGGGTCGCCGATCCGCAAGCTGCGCGCAGCGGGGAGGGGCACGTACGTGTGCCCGCGCTGCCAGCCCCGCCCGCG
>JBPCJI010000038.1:0-4713 GCA_051005475.1 Thermoleophilaceae bacterium | reverse complement strand
TCGTGCCGGCGGGCGACTTCTACTACGCGGAGGACTACCACCAGCAGTACCTGGCCAAGAACCCGAACGGCTACTGCGGGCTCGGCGGGACGGGCGTCTCCTGCCCGGTAGGCCTCTCGACCTCCTGACCGTCGGTCTCCCGTCGTCCCGACCGACCCGGCGCCCGACCTCCTGGCCGAGCGGCCTCGCTTCCTCCTGACCGCGGGGGGCGCTCAGTTCAGGCGCGGGTCGAGCGGCATCGTCGCCATCAGGGCGAAGTTGCCGCCCTTGCGCTGCACGACGTCCCGCCAGAGGTCGTCGGGTGCGAAGGCGTCCTCGGGCCGGGCCGGGGTCACGATCCAGGCGTCCTGCTCCATCTCGGCGTCGAGCTGGCCGGGGGACCACCCGGCGTAGCCCGCAAAGACGCGCAGCCGGCGCAGCGCCGGCTCGGGCCGATCGGGGTCGAGCAGCCCGAGGCTGCCGGCCACCTGCTTGCCGGCCTCCTCGGGATCCACGAAGTCGCCGAGCGCAAGGACGGAGTCGGGCTCGACGGGACCGCCGTCGTGCACCACGTCGTCCTTGTCGGTGAGCTCGGCGAGTGAGGGCACCACCTCCATCACCTCGGCCTCGGTGCGGCGGTTGAGCACGATCCCCATCGCCCCCTCCTCGGTGTGCTCGATCACGAGCACCACCGTCCGCCGGAAGTAGTCGGTGAGCTGCGGTGCCGCGATCAGGAGCTGTCCGCGAAGCGACTCGTGCACAAGTGCATTGTGCACCCTGCGCGCGCTCGGTCGCCCAGGAGCGGCAGCTGCGCGTGGCAGCGCGGGCGTGTTTGGCGCAAAGGCCACGATCGCTTGAGCAGGTGGATCCGTGCGAGCCCGGCGTCAGCGCCCCGGAGCAAGGACATCGAAGCCGGCACTGCGCTCACTGCTTGCCGCGCACCCACTGCAGCGAGTCGGTCGCGCCGTAGCGCTCGTCCTCGGGATCGGGCAGCGGGGCCGGTACATCCGCGAGCGTCCGGCGTGCCGGAGGGGCCCCGAGCTTCGCCGCGGCCCGCCGGGCGTCGTCGTCGCGTGCAACGAGGGCGCGGGCGCCCTCCAGCGCCAGCGCGCGGAGCGTCGCGGCGGCCGACCTCCTCGGCGAGCGCGGCAGGAGCCTGTCGGCTCGGCGCAGCGCGGCGTCGAGCTCGGGATCGCAGGTGACGGCGATGCGGCGGTGGAGCGTGGGCATACCGGCAGGGTAAAGCCGAGCCGTATCGTCGTGCGTGAACACGGCGGCTGGGTGGCGTGGGAGATAGAGCGGGTCGGCATCTGGCCCCCCCGGGGGGTGAATCTGGCCACCGTCCTGCCTAGACCTCAGTATGGAGGGTCAGGGCAGGACGGTGGCACAGAAACTGGCGCGACTCGGGAGCAGGCGCACGATCGACGCGGTCGAGCCGCTCGCCCGCTACCTCGAGCGGATCAGCCGGGAGCCGGGCTTTGCAGCCTGTCGCGGCGTGCTTGCGGCCGCGCAGATCAAGCCCCAGCGCGCGTGCTCGCGGAGTCGCGCGGAATCGGCTGCGTGGAGGTGGGCCCCGCGGTCCTGCGCGGCGAGCGCGTGCCGGACCTCACGCTGTTCGCCGCCTGAAGGGTGCGTGCGCGGGCTACCATCCCAACATGCCGCAACGGTCGGCCCCCAAACGCGACGCCGGAGCGTTCGCGCGCCAGAACGAGGCCGCACGTGGGAGGTCTCTGAGGCGCGACGGGAGGCGCAGCCTCGGTGAGAACCTGGAGGAGGGGGCGGCGCTCGGCAAGTTCGTCCACGAGTTCGCCGCAGCCTTCAAGCACGCGCGAGGATGACCGCCGGGCTGAACGCAGCAGCCCTCTTTCGTCGGCTGCACGAAGCTGGGGTGGTTACGTGGTCATTGGGGGGTTTGCGGTGATCGCGCACGGAGTGATCAGGGGAACCAAGGTCCTCGACATCTGCCCCGATCCGGCCCCGGCAACCCTCGAGCGGCTTGCCGCGCTGCTCATAGACCTCGATGCTCGGCAGGTGGGTGTCGGCGACTTCGATCAGCGGGAGATGCCGTTCGACCCGCGAAGCCCGGGCGATCTCGCGGAGGGGGGCAACTTCCTGGTCGAGACCCGACTGGGCCGGCTCGACGTGATGCAGTGGGTTCCCGGCATCGAGGCGGACAGCGCCTACCCGGTGCTGGTCGTCGAGGCAGTAGAGGGTCTCGTCCATGGGGCGCCGGTGAAGGCCCTGCTCGCTGAACCACCTGCGGCTTATGAAGCGCGCCGCGGTCCGTGGCCAGGACATCCAGGATCTGGAGGATTGCGATCGCGCATCCCGAAGGCGGGGGCTGACCCCGGCAGGCCGCCTCGAGGCCTGTTACCGGAACATTGAACCGCTAAACCGGCGCCAGTACGCCTGATCAGGCCGATCACATCGATCGGCCTGAGCGTGGCCGGCGTCTTGGGCGGGCTGATCATCATGCTGATCGTGGCGTACTACCCGTCAAGCTATGACTTCATGAGCACGTACTGTTTGTTACCAATGGTGATCCGCTTTGGATCGCGTTTGCCGCTCGCGGCGATGCTGCGGTCCTCCCGCAGGTATTCGTGCGCCGCCGCGATGGGCTTGCCAAATCGGTCGAAGTACAAGACCATACGACTGATGACAGCATCCTCCGGGGCGTTTGGCCCCGGTTCTCCCCCTGGCTCAGGGATCACGGTGTACCCGTGTTCTTCTGGCTCCAGGCAGCCCGCTTCTTCGAACAGTTCTCGCATCCGGGCCTCATCGACCCACACCCGTTGGTAGCGGCTCATGAGCGTGGAGTCACAGATCCGTTGGGCGATACGGCGTTATCTGGACGGATCGTTGTTGTTCGAAGACTTCGAAGACCTGTTCTTGGACGAGACTTGGGACGTACACCGTCCCGACGTTCCGGCCCCCGAAGTCGTCTACACCGTTGAGCGGTACATCGCTGAATACACCGGAGGCGATCTCGATGAGGGTGAGCTTCGCAAGAGACTTGAACCTCTAGCGCCGGCATGGGCGGTTGCTGATGAGCCTCGGGTTGATTCGTCTACTTCGCCTGGTCGAGCTACTCCGGTGGGTTGATTCGCTGAGGCTGGTATCGGATGGTCAGGGGCATGCGGGTCATGAGGGTTTCAGCCTGGCCACTCCGCGCGACCAAGAACACGTCGATCCAGTACAAGCCCTCCTCGTCCATTTCCATCTGCATCGGCAGGACGAGCCCCTGTCCTTGGTCGGGGCCTCCATCGAAGCGGATTGGGAAGTCGATGGCGTCCATTTGCCGGCCGCTCGGTCGCTCCGGCCTGAGCCTGATAGCGAATCGGCCCCTCGCGTCTCCAGCCTTGACGATGACCAAGGCGGTCAGGTCGATGACCCCGGGCGGCATCTCATCGGGAACGTCAGCCCCGGTCGCGTGCGTCGTAAATCGGTCCACGATCCGGATTGCGCTGAATACACCGTTTGCCTCGGTGAGGACCTTCTCGCAGAGCACCGCTGTCTGTAGGAACGGACCTGCCATTTGGCACTACCCCCTCCCGTGGCTTGACACGCACGCGAGACTAGCCCAGAGTCGATGGAAGGAGAACGAAGTGACCAAGCCTTGGCTGACGATCGGCCGTAAGCGACGTTCTGATGGATACGAACTCGAAGGGGAATACAGCTCTAGCCTGGACTTGACGGAGGCCCCTAAGCGAGCGCTGTCCGAATCGGAGTTCAGCCGGTTTGAAGAGATGACTGGGAAGCTCCTACAGGTCCCCAAAGCAGAGATGGACGCGAAACGCAAGACCTACTAAGGGGTCTTGCCGGTCAACTCCGCGTAACTGAGACGACGACCCGCAGCCGCACGCAGCACGGCGGCGAGGTGGTCAGGTAGGAGTGCTCCACGCCGCCGCCCCGATGGTGATGTCCCGAGCCGTGAACCTGCACCCGGCCGTGATCGCCATCGGCGTGCTGGTCGTGGGCCGGCTATCTTCAAAGCTTGATCACGGCGATCACCATCGACGCGAGCAGGCAGATGAAGACCACGACCTGCATGAAGATCCAGAAACGGGGCACACTGGGATTGTGACCATCGGCGTAGCCATATTCGTCGCGGCCCTCGGGGCCATCCTCAGATACGCGGTCAGCGACTCGATCTCCGGGATAGACATCCCCACGGTCGGCACGATCCTGATGGTGGCCGGAGTGGTCGGCCTGGTCGCCTCGCTGGCGCTCGCGATGTCCGACCGTGGAGGCGTGACCGACGACCGCGACCGCCTGCCCCGCGACCGCTACTGAGCTCCGCTCAACGCCGGCGACCTTCGCTCAGCCCCGCCGCCCCTCGAGCCACAGCGAGAGGCACATCAGGCCCCACAGCTGGCGGCTGAGGTCCTCGCGGCCCGCCACATGGCTGTCGAGTACGCCCGTCACCGCCTCCGGTCGCAGGTAGCCCTGGCGCCGGATCCGCTCCGGAGAGAGCACCTCCCGCGCGAAGGGCTCGAGCTCACCACTGAGCCAGGCGGCGGCGGGGATGGAGAAGCCCTGCTTGCGCCCGTAGGCGACCGAGCGCGGCACCAGCCCGCTGACCGCGCGGCGCAACAGCCGCTTCTTGCGCAGCAGCCGCACCTTCGCCCGCGTGGGAAGCGCCAGCGCGAGCTCGGCGACGGCCGGGTCGAGGAAGGGCACCCGCACCTCGAGCGAGTGGGCCATGCTCGCGCGGTCGGTCTTCACGAGCAGGTC
>JBPCJI010000037.1:0-8252 GCA_051005475.1 Thermoleophilaceae bacterium | reverse complement strand
TTCGACGCGGCCGCGCTGCGACCGGCGGCTTGGGGGTGCTTGCCGGCTTCGAGCAGCTCGAGCCCGAGCTGACAATCACCGCCGACGGCGCGTTCGCGAGCCCGTTCGGTCCAACGGTGCGCGCGGGCGTGCTCGACACGGACCTGCTCGTCACCCGCACCACGTCCCCGCTGGCGGTGCCCGCGGGCGCCCTCGCGCGGGTGGTCGGGGACCGAGCCGAAGCCGACGATGCGCGACTCGGCATTCGCTGAGCGTAAAACGAGGGCGCCCGGTCGGGCGCCGAAGCGAAGTAGTGGAAGGGCAGCCTTGAGCAACCAGAGCGAATCCGCGCCGAGTACCCCGGGAAGCCGCGCCCCGACCGAGCAGGTCCTCGACGCACTTTCGCTCGGGCGAGGGCTCGCCGTCCTCCGGGTCTTCGTCGGCCTGATCGCCTTCTCGAACGGGCTGGCAAAGCTGTTCTCGTTCCGCGCGATCGAAATCGGTCCTTACGCCTCGTCGCTGATCGACCGCAGTGAGGCGCGCGAGATCCTTGCGCTCGAGATCGGTCGCAACGACCTGCCGCTGCTCCCGACGCTGGTCAACGACGTGATCCTGCCCGCCTACGAGACCTTCGGCTGGCTGCTCACGTTCACCGAGCTTGGCGTCGGCGCGCTGCTGATCCTCGGGCTGATGTCGCGCGGCGCGGCGCTCGTCGCCTTCGCCCTGCACTTCTTCCTGCAGCTCGTGTACTTCTCCAGCGGCCGGTTCGCGTTCGAGCAGCCACACGAATGGGTTCCGCCCCTGATTCTCGCCTTTGTCGCCAGCGGCATGGTCTGGGGCCTCGACGGCCGCCTCGACCGCAATCGGGACGGCGCGCGCTGGCCCTGCTGAGGCACGGCGCCGCGAACGACTTTTCGGCCGCTCGGTGCGGCTCTTCGACAGATCCGGCAGTGCTCTGGGCCGTTTAGTCGTGTTTCGTTGCGTGGCGTACAAGGACATCAGCACCGCCTACGTGGCCGGCTGAAGCCCGTCCCGCTCAACCGGACGGATGTACGACTCACGGCATCCCTCGCCGGGGTCGATCAACCAACAGGCCCCTAGTTGACAAGGACGTACGCGTGGCACTCGCCTCTTCGACGCCGGACATAGACCCCCCCGCCCACGCGGGTGCCGTTGTCAACCTCTTCGACCGGTCAAGCGGCCTGTTCGCCACCGCGGGACTGGACGGCCGGCTGACCGAGCTCAGCCCCGCCTGGGAGGCCACGCTGGGATGGACGCAGGGGGAGGTCACCGGCAAGCCGTTCATGGAGTTCGTGCATCCCGAGGACCGCGAGCGCACGGCTCAGGTGATCTCCAACATCGGCGCTGCGGGATACGAGATCGTGGACTTCGAGAACCGCTTCCTGCACCGGGATGGCAGCTGGCGGTGGCTGCGGTGGAGCGCGCGCTCCGATGGCGAGTCCTGGTACACCGTCGCCGAGGATGTGACCGAGCGAAAGCGCCTCGAGGCCCAGGCGATCCACGATCCGCTCACGGGGCTGCCGAACCGAGCCCTGCTCATGGACCGTCTCGGGCACGCGCTCGGCCGCGTGGCTCGCACGCGCGGATCGGTGGCGGTCCTCTTCATCGACCTGGACTGCTTCAAGGCGATCAACGACACGCGCGGTCATGAGACAGGCGACGCCGTGCTCGCGGCAGCCGCGCGCCGCTTGGACGAGACGGTGCGCGCGGGCGACACGGTGGCACGGCTGGGCGGCGACGAGTTCGTGGTGATCGCCGAGGACCTCCCCGGCGATTCGCGGGCCGACGTGCTGGCCGACCGCGTGGTCGATGCGTTCACCCTGCCCCTGGCCGCGGGTGGGGAGGAGGTGCTAGTGGGGGCGAGCGTCGGCGTGGTGGTGGCGGGCCCGGACGAGCATCCCACGCCAGAGCGCCTGCTGCGCGAGGCGGACACCGCCATGTACCGCGCGAAGGAGGCCGGACGCGGGCGCTCAGAGCTCTTCGACAGCACGATGCGCGAGGAGGTCACGGAGCGGCTGCAGTTGGCGCGGGAGCTCCGCGACGCACTTCCGCGCGGGGAGCTGCGCCTGGTCTATCAACCGGTCGTCTCCCTGGCCGACGGGCAGTTGGTTGCATGCGAGGCGCTGCTGCGCTGGGACCACCCGGAGCGTGGCGTCGTGCCCCCCGCGGACTTCGTGCCGCTCGCCGAGCAGAACGGCCTGATCCTGGCGATCGGGGAGTGGGTGCTCGAGGAGGCCTGCCGTCAGGGCGCGGAGTGGCGCCGCGCCGGGCATCAGCTCTCGGTGTCCGTGAACATCGCCCCGACGCAGCTGGCCCAGCGCAACTTCGCCGATAGCGTCGACTCGATCCTCCGCCGCGCCGGGCTGCCCCCGCAGTGCCTGTGCCTCGAGCTCGTAGAGTCCACCGTGGCGCTCCAGCCCGAACGCATCCGCAAGACCCTCCTCGACCTGCGCTCGCGCGGTGTCCGGTTTGCTCTCGACGACTTCGGCAAGGGCGCCACCTCCCTTGCCCATTTCCGCGGCATGCCGCTCGACGTCCTGAAGCTCGACCGCACATTCGTCAGCGGCCTTCGGCAGGGAGATGTCTCGCGAGCGATCGTGACAGCGCTTCTCTCACTGGCGGAGGGGCTCGGGATGACCGTGGTGGCGGAGGGCGTCGAGCGCGAGGACCAGGCGGCCGAGCTGCGCGAGCTCGGCTGCGAGCTGGTCCAGGGCTACTACTTCGGCCGGCCCGTGGAGCCAGAGCGCCTGGAGCTCGACGGCTTCAACGCCAGGGTCAAGCCCGGCCTTGGCGACCCGTTGCTGGTCCGCGAGTTCATGCGCCAGATCGGAATCCCCGCGAGGATCCAGTGACCGTCACCAGCCTCGGTTTCCTCAACGTCGTGCTCGGGCTGGTCTACATCGGCGTGGCCGTGATGGCGGCGATCGAGATGCGCCGCAACTGGCGCACGATGGGCTTCTCGCACGCCGGGGCGGCGTGGATAACGATGGCGTCCACCTGCGGGGCACACCACCTCGTGCACGGCGTCCACATCCTGGGGGAGGGCCGTGCGGGCGGAGTGCTCGACCTCGCGGCCGTCCTCGTCGGGTTCCCCGCGGGCGTGATCTGGTTCCTGCTGCGCCTCGAGGCGTTCTTCGGCGGGCGCGGCGATCGCTTTGTCTCCGGCACTCCCGGGTGGGTCGCCACGATCCCCTTTGCGTCCGGCATCTACCTGGGAATCCTGATCGCGATCGTGGCCGGCACATCGGCGATCAGCCTTGGCGCGTTGGGAAGTGCGATGCCGAACCTGTTGCTCGTGCTCGTCTACTCGGTGGTCGGCTTCTACCTGGTGCGCACCCAGCTCGCCAACAGGAAGCCGCTCGGCGGTTGGTCGGTGTCCGGCATCGCTCTCGCCGTGATCTTCCCGACGTGCGCGCTGATGCACGGCGCCTACGCCTACTACGTGAGCACCGGCAGGTACGCGGCCGACTCCCACGGCCTGGTGGTGGACTGGCTCGCGGTTCCCGCCGGCATCTACTTCGTCTGGGTCGTGCAGGCGCTTTACCGCGGCACGTTCCGTGATTGGAACAGCACGGGGCGGGCGGTGCCGGGTGCGGGGGCTGGGGGGGCTCCGGGGGCTCCGGCGCCGGCGCTGGCGGCCGGGGCGGCGGCGGCTCCGGTGGCTCCGGCGGCCCGGGTCGTCTGAATTCCCGCAACCGCATCACTGCCGGTGACGGCTACGCGTCCTCGGCACCCCCACCGCTTAAGAGCTCGTCGAGCGCCAGCTCGAAGCCGGGCAGGTGGGGCGAGCGCAGCACGTCCCCGCGCGCGAGCTCGAGGGCCTCGTCGAAGTCCGGGCGCTCGGGTATCGAGCGGCGAAAGACGAGCAGCACGGAGGCGGCGGTGTCCGCGAGCCACAGCTCGCGCAGCCCGTGGTGTTCGTAGGCGGCCTTCTTGACGCCGATGTCAAACCGCCAGGTGGATGGCGATCGCACCTCGGCGACGAGGTCGGGAATCGCGTAAGGCCGCGGGTCGTGCAACCCGGGCACCCGGCCGTCGCGGTACCAGACGACGTCGGGGGCGAAGACGTTGTGGTCGTCAATCAGCACGTCGATGGGGCAGCCGACTGCCCCACGTCCGGCCACCGCGTGAACCCAGTTCCATACCGCGGCAGACAGTCCCCCTTGCACCGTGCTGTGGAGCCAGGTCGGCTCGGTCACGACTATCTCACCCTCGATCAGCTCTTGCCGGCGGGCACTCGGTCGCTCGGGCAGAGCGAGGTACTCCTCGGCGGTCATCCGCTGCTGCGTCGCGGGCATCGCCCTCATCGTAAACCTCCTCGGACCGGATTCCCATGTTCGGCTGAGTCCGCAGCCCCGGAAGTTCGCCCCCCTCGGCTCCGCACGTTGGAGCCTAGGATACCTTTCCATCTTATTGGTACCATTACTCCCCAGTGGCGCTGAACATCAAGGATCCTGAGGCCGAGCGCTTGGCCGCTGAGGTGGCCGCTCTCACGGGAGAGTCCAAGACCGGCGCGGTAAGAACTTCCCTGGCGGAGCGCAAGGCCCGGCTGGCCCTCGCCGGCGTGCCGCGGGCACGGGCCGAGGGCCTGCGCCGCTTCCTGGAGAACGAGGCATGGCCACAGGTGCCCGCCGAGGTACTCGGAAAGCGCCTGACCCGCGATGAGCGAGAGGCCATCCTTGGCTACGGCACGGAGGGCGTGTGATCCTCGACAGCTCGGCGATCATCGCGCTGTTGCTGCGTGAGCCTGCACACGAGGGGCTTCTCGATGCCATTGCAGGCGCGCCCGTGGCAGGGGTGGGAGCGCCGACTATCACCGAGACCGGCATCGTGCTGAACGCCAGGATCGGCGCCGCGGGTCGCACCCTCCTCACCCGCTTCCTGGACGAGAGCGGAGTCCTACCCGTGTCATACGAGGGAGAGCACGCGCGCGTGGCGATCGACGCGTTCGGTCGCTTCGGCAAGGGCCGCCACCCAGCGAGCCTGAACTTCGGCGACTGCATGACCTACGCGACCGCCAAGCTCGCCGGCCGCCCGCTCCTATGCGTCGGGGAGGATTTTGCAAAGACCGACCTCGAGCTGGTGTAGCTCGCGCGGTGTCAGTCCTCGGGCGCAGCGGCGGCTTCGGGTGCTTCGGCGGCATCAGGAGGCTGGCGTCCGCGCGAGTCCGGCAGCCTGATGACCTCGAGTGCCTCGGCCTGCGCTGCGCGCGCGAGTGGAGGGTCGGCGGTTGCGAGCGAGTCGCCGGGACCCACTGCGGCGAGCGCGACGCAGTCGGCGAGCGACAGCTCACTCGCTCGACTGGCGTAGTGGCGACGGCGTAGCTCCGCCGCGCGCCAGGCGATCCGCTGGTCGACCGAGACCACGGTGAGGGCGCCGCCCAGCAGCGGGGATAGCTCGGTCTCGAGGCGCTCGGGCGATTGGCCCATCACGCGCCCGAACTGATCGAGTACCTCGGCGAGGTTGACCGCCGTCACCACGCAATCCCCACGGCGGAGGAGGGCCTCGACCTCCCCGGCCGCCGGTTCATCCCGAGCCAGCGTTACGAGGGCGAAGGCATCGAGCACCGTCGTCAGCGTCGGTCCCGCCTGCGCTGCTCGGCCCTCTGATCCTCGGCGCGCGCGGAGGCGCGCAGCTCGTCCGAGGTCGGGCCGTCCGAGTCGGCGAAGGCGCCGCGAAGTGCCGTAATCGGGTCATCGGGTGCGGGACGGACCACGAGCTCATGGCCCCGGTCGTGGATCGTCACGCGTGAGGTGCTCCAGCGGTGCCTGACCTCTGCCGGCACCGAGATCTGCCCACCCGAGGATATCTTGATGACCTTCATGGTCATGAAAAATTACCATGAGCCGAAAAAATCAGCGCCAGAATGATCCCGCGAGCCCAAATCAAGTAGGAACACGGGATGGCACTCTCACTCGTGACGGGGTTTCCCGGCTTCATCGGCCGCCGGCTGGTCGGGCTGCTGCTCGAGCAGGACCCGAAGGCCTCCGTGGTGGCCCTGGTAGAGCCGCGCATGCTCGACGCCGGCCGGGAGGCCGCCGCGGCGATCGACTCCGAGCGAGTGCAGGTGGTGGCCGGGGACATCACCGACCGTCGGCTGGGCCTCGAGGACGGCGAGTACGAGCGTCTCCGCGGAGACGTGCGCACGGTCTTTCACCTCGCCGCGATCTATGACCTCTCGGTGCCGATCGAGCTGGCCCAGCGCGTGAACGTGGAGGGCACCGGGAACGTGCTCGAGTTCTGCCTGGCCGCCGAGCGGCTCGACCGGCTGGTCTACATCAGCACCGCATATGTGGCCGGATGGCGCACCGGCGTGGTCTACGAGCACGAGCTGGTGATGGGCCAGGAGTTCAAGAACCACTACGAGTCGACCAAGTTCCAGGCCGAGGTCTGGGTCCGCGAGGCGATGGATCGCGTGCCCACGACGATCATCCGGCCGGCGATCGTGGTCGGTGACTCCCGCACGGGCGAGACGACGAAGTTCGACGGCCCCTACTACCTGCTGCGGGCCATCTCCCAGGCCCACCGCGCCGGCAGGGCGATGCTGCAGTTCGGCCGTCTGGAGGCGTCCGTGAACGTGGTGCCGGTCGATTACGTGGTGGCCGCGATCGGTGCGGTGGCGGGCGATCCGGTGGCCGAGGGCCAGACCCTCCACCTGGTCGACCCCGACCCGCTCACGAGCTCCCAGCTCGTCACGCTGCTCTCGGAGCGCTACGGCGCCTCTCCGCCCAAGGGGCGGATCCCGCCGGGCCTGGTCACCGCATCCTTGCGGCTGGCCCCGGTGCGTGAGCTCTTCGGGGGAACGCCCCCGGAGTCGATCGCCTACCTCAACCACCCGGTGCGCTTTGACACCCGCCGCACGATGAACATCCTGGCCGGGCATGGGCTCACGCCGCCGAACTTCCACGAATACGTGGACCCGATGGTCGAGTTCTTCCGCAGCCACGAGCGCGATGCGGCGTTCAAGCCCGCCGCCACCCGATGAACGCCGCGGCGGCCCTACCGTCCGATGAGTCCCCGGCGGCCGACCGTCCGATGAGCGCCGCGGCGGCCCGATGAGCGCTCCCACCGCCCGATGAGCCCCCGCGCCGCGGACCTCGAGTTGAAGGAGATCAGCCTGCACGGCCACCGGGTGGCCTACCGGTCGGCCGGCAGCGGTCCGGTGATCATGCTCGCGCACGGGATCACCTCCACCTCTGCCACCTGGGAGCGCGTCATGCCGGCGCTGACCAAGCGCTTCACCGTGATAGCGCCGGACCTGCTCGGCCACGGCGAGTCGGCCAAACCGCGCGGGGACTACTCGCTCGGAGCGTATGCCAGCGGCCTGCGCGACATCCTCGTCGCGCTCGGCCACGACAAGGCCACCTTCGTGGGCCACTCGCTGGGGGGTGGGGTGGCGATGCAGCTCGCCTACCAGTTCCCCGAGCGGTGCGAGCGGCTCGTGCTCGGTAGCAGCGGTGGGCTCGGCCGGGAGCTCGGCGTCCTGCTGCGGGCCGCCACCCTCCCCGGCTCGGAGTGGATCATCCCGCTGCTGGCGAGCAGGGGACCGGTGGGGGCGGGGAGGTTCATCGGCGGGGCGCTCGCGCGCGTCGGGCTTCGCCCCGGCACGGACATCGCCCAGATGGCCCAGGGCCACGCCACGCTCGCCGACCCCGAGACTCGCGCCGCCTTCGTAAACACGCTGCGCACGATGGTCGAGCCCTCGGGCCAGCGCGTGGACGCATCCGACCGCCTCTATCTGGCCGAGCACATCCCTTTCCTGATCATCTGGGGAGAGCGCGACAGCATGATCCCGGTGGCCCACGGCCGCGCGGCGCACGAGCTCGTGCCCTCGAGCCGGCTCGAGATATTCCCCGAGGCCGGCCACTTCCCGCAGATCGACGAGCCCCAGCTCTTCATCGACGCGCTCACCGACTTCATGGAGTCCACCGAGCCCGGGGAGATCGCGCCGGAGCGCTGGCGCGAGCTGCTGCGGAGGTAGCCCGGCGCGAGCGCAGGGTGACGCCTCTGCGGGTGATTCATCCGATTGGTCCGATCTGGTGGCTCGGTTTGCCGGGGTTCCGAGAGCCTTGGGGGCTCGGTTTGCCCGTCTTCCGCAAGCCTCGACGGTAGGCCGGAGCGAGGAGCACCGCAGAGGTGGAAGGGTGCTCGACGTGTTATGCACGCAGGAGCGGCAAAAGGCGTCGAGGGCCACGTGATCTCCACGTAAGGGACGGTGCTCGACGCGCTGGTGGGCGGGTTAGGGAGCCCCC
>JBPCJI010000036.1:0-9342 GCA_051005475.1 Thermoleophilaceae bacterium | reverse complement strand
CCGAGGACGCCGGGCACCGCTTGCCATTCGTCGAGCAGTACCGGCTCGGGCAGGCCGCCAAGCGCGGCGTCCGGGTCGGCTTCGAAGGCGGCGGCCTCGGCGGGACGGTCGAGCCGAACGACCGTTTTGGCTCGCCGGGCGAGTGTGGTCGTCTTTCCGGCCGCCCGCGGGCCCACGACGAGCAGCGCAGGCAGCGCCGGAAGGAGCTCATCGAGCAGCTGGTCCACAAGGCGAGGCCGATACGTTGCGTGACCCGCGGCTGGCATGCAGGCAAATAGTATCGCTTAACCGCAGTGAATGCTAGCTACCAGCCGCAGCACATACGGTCTATCTCCCACACCCCCCAGAACGGTCGGCTTGACCGCCACGCCCCTTCTCCCGATACTCGGCGGGTGCCGAGCGAGCACTCCAACCGCGGAGCAAAGCGCGCCCGCGAGGCCCGCGAGGCCCTCGGCTTCACGCGCGATGGGACGCTCGCCGCATTTATCGCTGGTCTTGACCGCGAGGCCAGAACCGACCTGCGAGATCAGATCGGCGTTGCCGGTGGGACCGTCGGGTTGACCGTCTGGCTCCTTACCTCCATCCTCATGGATTGACCCCTATGCGCGCTGCCCTCCGCCATCCGATCCTGATCCTCATTTCAGTGGCGGGGGGTGCTGCGCTGGCACTCGTTGCAACCGCCGGCAACTGGAGCGACGCGGGACTGTACGGCGGAATGGTCGGCGTCATCGCAGTGATCGGGTTGCTCGGAGCGCTCCTCGAGATTCGGCGCTCCGGCCCCCAGCTCTTCGCTGGGCGCGACCCCGGCCCGGGGGATTAGCGCACTGTCCGGGCGGCCGGACCAGCCGCCGCTGTCCTCCTCGCTCGTCCGCATCGCTCCATCCCTCCGAGCCGGCGGCCACAATCATGTGGATGAGCCTCGAGGGTCTCAATCGCGATGTGATTCTCCAGCTGGCGGGGCCACGCTACTTCGAGCGGGGGGAGGACTACTACCTGGACGGTCGCGTCGCGGGCTTGCGTGTCACCCGGGGGACGCTTGCGGCAACGGTACACGGCACGCACTCGTACTCGGTGACGCTGCGCGCGGCGCCGGATGATCCCAACGGCGTCGAGTGGTCTTGCGAATGCCCGCTCGGGGACGATGGCGCCTTCTGCAAGCACTGCGTCGCCGTCGGGCTGGCGGGGCTTTCGCCAGGCGGTGCGGCCGCGGCGCCGCTCGGCCCCCCGATTGCACTGGACGAGCTCCGCCGGCGCCTCGAGGCGCTCGACCGGGAGGCGCTTGTGTCGTTGCTGATCGCCGAGGCGCGCGCCGACGAGGACGCGCTCGAGCGACTCGGGCTGAGAACCGCGACGGTCGGGTCCGAGCAGCTCGACCTGGCCCCGCTCCGTGGAGCGGTCGAGCGCGCGATCGCACCGCGCGGGTTCGTGCCCTACGCGGAGGCGTATGGCTGGGCCCAAGGGGTCGACCGCGCGATCGATCCGCTGGAGGATCTGCTCTCGGGCGGACATGCCGCGGCGGTGGTGGAGCTTGCAGAGCATTGCCTCGCGGCGGTTGAGCGTTCTGTGGAGGCGGTGGACGACTCGGACGGACACGTGGGTGTGCTGCTCGAGCGCGTCCAGCGGCTGCACCGGGAGGCCTGCGAGCGGGCACGACCGGACCCGGTGGCCCTGGCGGAGCGCCTCTACCGCTGGGCGCTCGAGAGCGACCTCGACCTCTTCTACGACGCTGTCGATGGCTACTGGGAGCTGCTCCGGGACGCGGGACGCGCCCGCTATGCCGAGCTCGCGCGGGCGGAGTGGGAGCGGCTGCCGGAGCTCGGGCCGGAGGACCAGCACAGCTTCGGACGCTTCGGTGTCGAGCACCTCATGGAGAAGGTGGCGCTCCGCACGGGCGGGGTGGACGAGCTGATCGCGGTCAAGCGCCGTAACCTCTCCTCGCCCTACTCCTTCCTCCAGATCGCCGAGCTCTACCGCGCCGAGGGTCGCGAGGCCGAGGCGATCGAGTGGGCAGAGCGCGGCCTAGTCTCCTTCCCTGATCGAGTCGACCACCGTCTGATGGACCTCCTGGCCGACATTCACGCGGAGGCCGGACGCCACGAGACGGCGACCGAGCTCGCCTGGTCGAAGTTTCACAGCCGCCCGGGCCTCGACGCCTACGAGGCCCTGAAGCGCCGCGCCGACCCCGCGGGTCTGTGGCCCGAGCGCCGCGAGTGGGCGCTCGCTCTGCTCCGGGAGCGAAGCGCGGCGCCTGGCGATGACGGCGGCCTCCTGGGCTTCGCGCAGCCCGCCCGCGATCGCTCCGAGCTCGTGCGCATCTACCTGTTCGAAGACGACGCGGAGGCGGCCTGGCTGGAGGCCCAGGAGGGCGGCTGCGCGACGGAGCTATGGCTCGAGCTCGCCGACCGCCGCGCCCCCGACCATCCCGACGATGCGCTCGCCGTTTGGCGCGCGCAGGTCGAGCGAGCCATCGCCCGTAAGGACAAGTCCGGCTACCGCGAGGCGGTCCGCCTGATCGAGCGGATCGCCCACACGCTGGCCACCCTCGGCCGCGAGGGCGAGCTCGCGGCATACGTGGAAGGGGTGCGCGCAGAGCACCGCCGCAAGCGAAGCCTCCTGTCGCTGCTGGACCGCACGGCACTCGCCCGCGCCGCGTAGCCACTGGCGCCCCGCCTCGGCGGTTGCCCGCGCGGGTGCCTGTCGGCGATCATCGTCCCCGGTGGCGGTCCAGGATCCCGATCATGCCCTCCGGGTCGTGGCTCACGAGCACGTGCGCCGGCTCCAGCGTGCCTACGACGGCCTGATCCCGCGCGCCGCGTTGATGCGCGGCTTCCAGTTCGGGAGCGAGCGGGTGAGCCTCGGCTCGTTCCAGAAGGGGATCCACCGCGCGCGCCAGCAGCGGGGGCCAGCGGCGCTGTCGGTGTTCACCTCCCCCAAGCCCCCCTACGAGCTGCGGGCTCCGCTGATCGCCTTCAAGGGGATCGAGCCGAGTCGGTCGCGATGGGACGCCGCGTGATTGACTGTTCCCGTCGAGGAAATCCTCGCCGACTACCGGAGGCGCTCGCCGACCGCCCCCGTCGCTCTTCGAGGCTCTCGACCTACACGCCGCGACGGCCGCGACGGCCGCGACGGCCGCGACGGCCGCGACGGCCGTGACGGCCGCGACGGCCGCAGCCGTACTACGTCTTGCGTTTCTTGCGGCGGGTCAGGGCATCGGCCACCTTGTCCACGGTGTTCTTCACCGAGGCCTTCGCCTGATCAGCGCGCCCTTCATTTTTCAGCTGTCTGTCTCCGGTCAGCGCGCCGCCGGCTTCCTTCACACGACCCTTCGTCTTGTCTATGTGCTTGTCGGTCATGAATCCTCCTGAGTCGGACGGTGAACGAGTGCCATGGGTCGGGCTAGGGATGCGGTCGGCCGGGTAGCCGGGTCAGGAGTCCCCACCGACGAAGCCCGACGTTACTGCACACAGGTTAGTAGTAATGCCGACGACCGCCGACCGCCGACCACATGGCGGCTCCGAGATGAGCCTGATGGCTCCCTCGCGCCCAGTCGAGCTCGGCCGGCTCCGCATCTTGATGCTATGATGCCGGTATGCCAAAGGTGCGAACGACGCTTACCATCGAGGACTCTGTCCTGCGCGCCGTCAAGCTGCGGGCGGCACGCTCGGGGCGCGGTGACAGTGAGGTCATCGAGCAGGCGCTGCGGCGCGACTTGGGCATCGACTTCCTCGAGCGGGCGTGGGAGCACGCAGCCCTCTCGCCGGAGGAGGCCGACGCTCTGGCGGTCGAAGCCCAGCACGTCACGCGCCCGCCCGCGCCCTGAGGTGTGCGAGCGATCCTCGACTCGAACGTGGTCATCTCCGGGCTGCTCTCGCGCACCGGTGGCCCGGCGCAGGTGCTGCTCGCCTGGCAGGAAGGCCGCTTCGAGCTGATCGTCTCGCCACGGCTCCTCGAGGAGCTCGGGCGAGCGCTGGCCTACTCCAAGCTGCGAAAGCGCATCCCGCCTGAGGAAGCCACGGCGGCGGTGGGATGGCTCGCGGAAGGCGCGACGCTCGTCGACGACCCTCCGGACGAGCCACCGATCCGCTCGCAGGATCCCGGCGACGACTACCTCATTGCGCTCGCCGCGCGGCAGCGCGCTGCACTCGTCTCCGGTGACAGGCACGTGCTCGCGCTCGCCGGCCGCATCCCGGTCTACTCGCCGCGAGGGTTCCTTGACCTGTTGTGATGGCTCAGCGGAGGTGCTCGGCGAGCCCGGGGGGAAGCTCGTCAAAGTCCTCAGCCAGCTCGATCTCGTCCCGCAGCGCGCCGTTGGAGCGACTGATCGCCGGCACTCCGGGCGGCCGCTCAGATCACGGCATGCAGCCGCCGACCCATCGAGGCGCCGGAGGCTCCGAACAGCCGGCAGAGGTGGTGAAAATCGCGGTTGCGGCGGTAGTGCTCCCGCAGCAGGCGTGCCGGCATCAGCAGCGCCGCCGCGAACGCGTCGGCCTCCTGCTCGGCCAGCGGCCGCTGCGGGCGCTCCTCTTTGGGGTCGACGCTCGCGGAGCGGCAGTAGATCGATGCCACGTGGTCGGTGCGGTGCATGCACCAGTGGCCGAGCTCGTGCCCGATCGTGAACCTTCGCCGGGGCGGCCACTCGCGCGCTTCTGGCCCGTTGACCCAGATCTCTCCGCGGCCGGGCAGCAGCAGTCCGCTCAGTGAGCTGCCCGGCTCGAGGGCGGGCGCGCCCGGCGCGGAGGTCAGGTCCTCGACCTCGCGCACCCGCAGCCGGAACACGCTGTCGGCGATGTCCTCCACCGGCACGGGTAGGGAGTCGCCGTCCCAGATCCACCCGGGCACGCGGGCGAGCACCCGCTCTGCGCGTTGCTCGATCTCACTCACCGGCTAATTGTGGCTCGGGGGGGCGAAGCGGTCCAGCAGCGAGTCGAGCATCCGACCGCCGGGGCTCGAGTGGTGCACGCGGCGGGGGGGAGGCAGCGCTCGCAGCACCGCCTCCGCGCGCTCGCGGTAGCGGGGGTCGGACCTGAAGGCGCGCGTGAGGCGCTCGGCGAGCTCGACGTCGCCCGAGCGCAGCACGAACCGGTAGAACGCGATTGGGTCGTGCTCCCTTCGCATGAGGACAAGGTCGCTCGGTCGACCCGCCGGCTGACGCTCAGCCGCCGCGGAAGAGGCGGTCGACCTCGTCCCACTCGTCTTCGGCGGTACCCGGACTGGCGGGTGGGGACGAGACGGGCTCCACCGCGTGCTCGGGGTCTGGCCTCGCCTCGCGCGCGAAAGCGGGCCCCCCTATGGCATCCGCGCCGGCACCTGGAGCGAACGCCTGCCCGGCGGTGCGCAACACCTCGGCCCTCTGTCCGAGTATCGACCCCAGCGCTTCGAGCACCCGATCCTGCACGCCCTCGGCGGGGAGCAGCCCCCGCTCCATCTCGTGGTAATAGGAGCCCACCTTGTCCTGCTTGTCCGGGACTCCGAGGGCGGCCGCGAGCCGCGCGACCACCTCGGAGCGCTTGAGCCTCGCCTTGTCGCTGAGGCTCGGGAGCACGGCGGGCCAGGTGCCCGCCCGGCCCTGGAGGGCCAAGTCGATCCGCTCCGCCAGTGGGCCGAGCCCAGACATCCTGAAGGCGTCCGGGTCCCATGCGGGGCCGGGTGCCCGCTCGAGGTAGCCGTCGATCATCGCGGCCAGCAGCGCACGCTCGCGGCCCTCGACCCGGGCGAGCCAGTCGCGCGGGTCGGCCTCCTCGCCGGCCCTGTGCGCCGCGATGTACTCCTTGAGCAGTGTGTCCACGTTCGTCATGGCCTAGGTCGAAGTATCGTCGCGGTCTGAGAGCAACTCGCTGACACGGTCGCGGAAGCGCTGCGCGATCTTGTGGACGTTGGCCTCCGAGATCCCCTCCACACGACCGGCGACCTCACCGGCTGGAAGGTCCTCGAAGATGTACAGCGAGACGACCTCCAGGTGGTCAGGGTTCAGCTCGCGCTTGGCCTGGTCGAGTGCCCGTTCCACGTCGATGGCCTCTCCCTCGAAGGGCACCGAGACGCGACGGCCCCACACCTCGTCGTCGCCCTCGTGCTCGTCGGGCAGGGGGACCAGACGCACGTCGGTCTTCGGGCTGCGGTGGTAGTCGGCAATGCGGCGCTTGATGATCGTCGTGAGCCAGGAGCGGAACTCGCCGGCGCTCGTGCCGTCAAAGCGCGACGTGAGGGCGCTCAGCAGCACGGTCTCAGCCACCTCGTCGATCGCCTCGGCCGGCACCTTCATCGCCACCCGCCGGCGCACGTCGTTCATCAGCTTGAAGACGAGGATCGATACAGAAAGGCCGGTGGGCGCACGGTGGGTCCGGGCTTCGAGAAGGTAGGCGATCAGGCGGTCCTCGGGCATCGCCGTCAGCTCCTGCTCGCCCTTCTCCTTGAAGGCTCCGCCTCCCACGATTCTCCTCAGTCGTCCTTCGTCTCAGTCCTCTGACATGAACTGACTCGAGCAGGCGGACAAGATAGCTCGACTGGGCGGGCGCCCGCCGGCGGGGGGTACGGTGCGAAGGGCAGTCCGGTTGGCGATCAAAGAGCTACAGGAGGAAAACATGGCCGATGTGAAGCCGATCCCCGACGGTTACCCGCGGGTCACGCCGTACCTGGGCGTGGATGGCGCGGATGCCGCGATCGAGTTCTACGTGAGCGTGCTCGGAGCCAAGGAGCGGATGCGCATGCCGGCCCCCGAGGGAAAGGTCGGTCACGCCGAGCTGGAGTTCGGCGAGTCGGTGATCATGCTCGCCGACGAGCATCCCGAGATGGGCATGCGCGGACCGAAGACCGTCGGCGGGACGCCGGTGACGATCCACCTCTACGTGGAGGACGTGGACGCCGTCTTCGAAGCCGCGATAGCGGCGGGCGCCACCGCCCTCGGCGAGGTTAAGGACCAGTTCTACGGTGATCGCAGTGGGCAGTTCGAGGACCCCTTCGGGCACCGCTGGAACGTGGCCAGCCACGTCGAGGACGTGGCGCCCGAGGAGATGGAGAAGCGGATGGCGGAAATGGGTGCCTGACGCAGGCCGCGAGTGCCTCCGCCACGCGCTGTAGCCTGAGCCGACCCGTGGCGCCCGCCCCCGCGACCTTCCTGATCGCGAGTAATCCCGATGAGGAGAGCTCGCTCCCCTACCTGATTCGCCTGCCGATCGAAGGAGGTATCGAGCTGAAGGTGCGCGAGCTCTGGCCGGTGACCGCGCGTGTCTACTGCCATCCCCTCGAAGAGGGCTGGCCGGCAGGGGCGACGGTCGTGGAGGAGGTCGGTGTGCGCCGCTGCGCAAGGCGCGGTCAGGCGATCGACTTGGTGCTTGACCGCGGGCGAAACAACCGCTCCCAGTTCGTCTTCACGAAGCCTCATCCAGGACGGCCGGGCGGACGCTCCATGATCTTCTGGCAGACCGCGAGGACCGCCCGCCGGGCGCGACCCGGCACCCGCGTCCCGACCCGGCGCGCGCCCGGACCGGCCGAGCTGACGATCGAGGTCGATAGCAACGAGCGGTACGGATACCGCTTCGCCAACCGTCCGGTCGAGCATCGCCGGCGCGCGCTCCAGGTGGGTGACTACGCGGTGTTGGGCCCGGACGAGACGGTGGTCGCGGTCGTGGAGCGAAAGACCTTCGAGAACTTCACGACCTCGGTCGTGGACGGATCACTCGGCTTCCAGCTCACCGAGCTCGCCGGCGTGCCGCACGCTGCGGTGGTGGTGGAGGAGCGCTACGCGGCTCTGCTCAAGGTGCCCTATGTGCAGCCCGGATGGCTGTGCGAGGCGGTGACGAGGCTGCAGGTCCGCTACCCGGCAGTGCCGATCGTGTTCGCCGACTCGCGCAAGTTGGCCGAGGACTACACCTACCGCTTCCTCGCGGCCGCGCTCGAACATCACGCGGCGGCGGCGACGCCGAGCTGAAGCCCCGCCTCAGTCCTCGGCGTCGTCCTCGGGCTCGCGCACGACCAGCAGGAGGTCATCGGCGTGCACGTTTGTCCCGACCGCGGCCACGACCTCCTCGACCACGCCGTCCGTCTCGGCAAAGACCGCCGTCTCCATCTTCATCGCCTCGATCGATGCCAGGCGGTCGCCCTTCTCCACCCGCTGGCCCTTCGCCACCGCGAGCGAGACCACCACGCCCCGCATCGGCGCGGCCACGTGCCCCGCATCGTCCGGGTCGGCCTCGCGCCGCTCGGGCGGGGGGGCCAGGCTGCGGTCGCGCACCTTCACCTCGCGCGGCTGGCCGTTCAGCTCGAAGAAGATCGAGCACAGCCCCTCGGAGTCGGGATCGCCCACGGCCAGGAAGCGGACGATCAGGACCACGCCGTGCTCGATCTCGAGGGCGAGCTCCTCGTCCTGGTGGACGCCCCAGAAGAAGACGGGCGTGGGTAGCACGCTCACGTCGCCGTACTGGCTCTGAAAGCCGGCGAACTCGACGAACACCTCCGGGTACATGAGGTAGGAGACCAGCTCCTCGTCGCTGATCGCGCGATCGACCTTGCCCTCAAGCTCCTCGCGCGTCTCCTCGAGGTCGACCGGCTCAAGTGACTTGCCGGGGCGCTCGCGCAGGGGCTCGCGATCCTTCAGCACCTTGCGCTGCAGCTCCTCGGGGAACCCTCCCGGGGGCTGGCCGAGGTCGCCGTGGAAGTACTCGACGATCGACTCCGGGAAGGCGATCTCCTTCGCCGGGTCGAGCACGTCCTCGACGCTGAGGTCGCTGGTCACCATCAGCACGGCGAGGTCGCCAACCGCCTTCGAGGTCGGCGTGACCTTGACGATGTCGCCCAGCATCTCGTTCACCGCCGCGTAGGCCCGCGCCACCTCGGGCCACCTCTCCTCGATCCCGAGCGCCTTGGCCTGCTGGCGCAGGTTCGTGTACTGGCCACCGGGCATCTCGTGCTCGTAGACCTCCGAGGCGCCGGCGCGCATCGGGCTCTCGAACCCCGCGTAGTAGGTGCGCACCGCCTCCCAGTAGATCGCGGCCTGGTCCAGCGGCTCGCGTGGCAGGCCGGTGTCGCGCTCGGTGTGGCGCAGCGCCTCGACGATCGCTCCCAGGTTGGGCTGGGAGGTGAGGCCGCTCATGGGGTCCATCGCGGCGTCGGCCGCGTCCACGCCGGCCTCGGCCGCGGCGAGCACGCTGGCCGCGGAGGCGCCGCTCGTGTCGTGGGTGTGGAAGTGGATCGGGATGCCGACCTCCTCGCGCAGCGCGCGCACCAGGCGCCGGGCGGCCTCGGGCTTCAGCAGGCCGGCCATGTCCTTGATCCCGAGCACGTGCGCGCCGGCGGCCTCGAGCTCGCGGGCGAGGTCGACGTAGTAGCCGAGGTCGTACTTCGACCGCT